>JBECKT010000095.1:0-2773 GCA_040235405.1 Alcanivoracaceae bacterium | reverse complement strand
ACTGTAGCCGGAACAGCCAAGGAACACACCGGTGGAGCCGGTACGGATCTGCATCGGCCGGCCACAAACATGGCAGGCAATATCGGTTTCGGTCGGCAGGTTGGCACGCATGCCCCCGCTGGCCTGCTTGCCGGCAGCGTCGCCCTGTGCGGCCTCCACTCTGGCACTGAAATTCTTGTAGAAATCGTCCAGTACATCGCGCCAGTTGCGCTCGCCGGAAGCAACCCGGTCGAGGGTCTCTTCCATGTTCGCGGTAAAACCGTAATCCATCAGGTCAGGGAAACATTCCACCAGACGGTCGGTAACGATATCGCCCATTTTTTCGGCATAAAAACGCCGATTCTCGGTGTGTACGTAACCGCGATCCTGAATCGTCGAGATAATCGCGGCATAGGTTGACGGCCGGCCGATGCCACGTTTTTCCAGCTCTTTTACCAGACTGGCTTCGGTGTAGCGCGCCGGTGGTTTGGTGAAATGCTGGATGGCATCAACCTTACGAATCGGCAACACCTGGCCTTTTTCCAGCGGCGGCAGCTCGGTATCTTCTGCTCCCTTGCGTGACATTGGCGGCAGCATCCGGGTCCAGCCATCGAATTTCAGAATCCGGCCACGGACTTTCAGTTCATAGTCACCGGCCTGCGCCGTTATCGTGGTGCCCAGGTATTCCGCCGCTGGCATCTGGCAGGCAATAAACTGGCGCCGGATCAGGTCATAAAGACGACGCGCATCCTTCTCCATATCGTTTAACGATTCCGCCTCCCGCCCGACATCGGACGGACGAATCGCTTCGTGGGCTTCCTGAGCGCCCTCACGGCTGGAATAGGAAATCGGCTTTTCCGGCAGATACTGCTCACCGAGTTTCTTGCCAATCCATTGCCGGCAAGCCGTTACCGCATCTTCACTCAGGTTGGTGGAGTCGGTACGCATGTAGGTGATGTGACCTGCTTCGTACAGGCGCTGCGCCAGCATCATGGTTTTCTTGACGCCAAAACTCAGCCGGGTACTGGCCGCCTGCTGCAGCGTCGAGGTAATAAAAGGCGCAGATGGCTTCGACCGGGTCGGCTTGTCTTCACGGTCAAGAATTTTCAACTCGCCGGCGGCACGCAGCGCTTTCTCATGATGGCGCGCCTGCTCTTCATTAACCGGCTTGAAGGCCTCGCCGGCGTGACGATTGACCTGCATGCGGATCGGCTCCGCCTGTTTCATTTCGCCGTCGGCAAACAACTCCCAGTATTCGTCCGGAATGAACGCCCGAATCTCGCGTTCGCGCTCCACTACCAGCTCCACCGCCACCGACTGCACCCGGCCGGCGGACAGACCACGGGCAATCTTGTCCCACAGCAAAGGCGACACCATGAAACCGACCACGCGATCAAGGAAACGTCGTGCCTGCTGCGCTTCGACCCGATGCATATCGAGCTTGCCCGGCTTCTGGAACGCTTCCTGGATGGCTTTTTTGGTAATTTCGTTGAACACCACGCGGTTAAAGCGCTGGTTGTCCCCGCCGATCACCTCTTTCAGGTGCCAGGCGATGGCTTCCCCTTCGCGGTCCAAGTCGGTGGCGAGATAGATGGTGTCGGCTTTCGCGGCAAGCCGTTTCAGCTCGTCGATGACCTTTTCCTTGCCGGGCAGGATTTCATAACGGGCTGCCCAGCCATGCTCCGGGTCGACCCCCATGCGATTGACCAGCTGCTCGCGGGCCTTGCGAGCCTTGTGCCGGGCACGCTCTTCCGGCGGCAGGGAGCGGGTAATGGCCGCTTCTTTGGTGCGCTCCGCCGGGGTGCTCTTCGCGGTGCCCCCAACCGGCAGATCACGCACGTGGCCAACGCTCGATTTGACGATAAAGTCGTCTCCGAGGTAGCGGTTGATAGTGCGCGCCTTGGCAGGCGACTCGACGATTACCAGATTTTTAGCCATCTTGAACGAAACCTGTCCGGGCGGTGGGCCATCAGCGGCCGCCTATTTAGGCGGAGCAACCGGGGGCGGTCAAGAAATAGCTCTGACCGCCTCCTTTTTTAGTAGTAATCGGAGTAAGGGTCAGACTGCAACCCCCCTGTTGTCAGCCATCGGCCTGATTTGTCAGACGTCAAGGACAGGTCCACAATCAGCCAACGTCCCATTCAGGAGCCCGAGACATGGACAATGAGTACCGTACCCTGCTGGTTGCCATCGACTGCAGCGAGGACTCTGGCCGGGTACTGGCCCGGGCCGCAGCCGTGGCCGCCAGCGGTGCCCGGCTGCACCTGATCCATGTGATTGAGCCGCTGGCGCTGGCCTACGGCGCCGATGTGCCGATGGACGTTTCCGACCTGCAATCCAGCCTGATGGAGCAGGCCCGCAAGACCGCGCTGGAGCATGCCGGACGGTTCAACATTGCCCCGGATCAGGTCCATGTCGAGCTCGGATCGATCGAGAAAACCATTCAGGGAAAGGCCGATCAGGTTGGCGCCGACCTGATTGTGGTGGGCAGCCACACCCGCAGCGGGCTTGCCCTGCTGCTCGGCTCCACTGCCCGCGGCCTGGTGCCCGGCGCCCATTGTGATGTGCTGGCGGTGAAGGTTGATCGGCACGACTGATATTCAGGGAGGACGACAAAGGCTTTCGCCCTCGATCGAGGGCTCCTACGGAAAGATTGCACCGCACCTCTGTAGGAGCGGCTGACCAGCCGCGAAATCCTTTCGCCCTCGGTCGAGGGCTCCTACGGAAAGATTGCACCGCACCTCTGTAGGAGCGGCTGACCAGCCGCGAAATCCTTTCGCCCTCGGTCGAGGGC
>JBECKT010000090.1:0-28694 GCA_040235405.1 Alcanivoracaceae bacterium | reverse complement strand
GGTGCCGCGATGGCAGAACAGCCTGAGCGATCCTGTCATGGCGAGTGCTGGCTCCGGTGACCATAATCGCCGCTTCGTCTGAGCTGACTCGGAAGCGCAACATGAATGTGCAAGGCAAGGTGGTAGTAGTGAGCGGTGCCGTGGCGCCGGGCACCATCAATACCGACGGTGGTCTTCGTTAAATCCGCCGATGCCCGTAGCCGTTGATCCGCAATCCGAATTTGCCCACGCGGTCTACCAGGTGATGGGGGCGATCCCGCCCGGTCGCGTGGCCAGCTATGGTCAGGTAGCGGCGCAGGCCGGCTTTCTCCGCCATGCCCGCTTTGTCGGTCGTTTGATGGGGACCTTGCCGCGCGGCTCGCAATTGCCGTGGTGGCGGATTATTCGCGGCGATGGCCGCTCCGGCATGACCGGCGCGGCGGCGCAGCGGCAGCTTGACCTGCTAGCGAACGAAGGGGTCATCGCCCTCAACGGCCGGATCAGCTTTAGCGATTACGGCGCGTTTCACTGACTGTTGCCAGATGTACCAGGCCAGCGCGATGGCGGGAATGCCGAGGATGGCGGTGTAACTGAAAAACGCCGGGTAGCCTAATTGATCCACTACCACACCGCTGTAGCCGCCAACAAATTTCCCCGGCAGGGTCATCAGTGAACTGAACAGCGCGTACTGGGTGGCGGTGAACTGGCGGCTGGTCAGGCTCGACAGATAGGCAATAAAGCAGACGTTGGCGAAGCCGGCGCTGAGATTGTCAGCGCTGATTACCAGCCCCAGCCAGACCAGATCGGGCTCACTGCCGGCCATCAAGGCGAACAGGATATTGGTGCCGGTCACCATTACAGCGCCGATCAGCAGCGGCCGCGGAATGCCATAGCGGACTACGGTGACGCCGCCCACTGCGGACCCGGCGATGGTCATGAAGAAGCCGAAAAATTTGGCCACGCTGGCGATGTCGTCCTTCGAAAATCCCATATCCAGATAAAACGGATTGGCCATCACGCCCATGGTGATGTCACTGATCCGGTACACCGAAATGAACAGCAACAGCACCAGTGCATGGCGGCCATAGCGGTTGAAGAATTCCATGAACGGCATCACCACCGATTGATGCAGCCAGTGAGCAACGCCGCGGGAGAGGAACTCGCGTGGCGGGATATCCGGCTCGCTGACTGCCAGCGTGGTCATCACACCGACCAGCATGCATAGCGCCATGCCCTGATAGGCCAGGGCCCAGGACCAGTACTCGGCGAGATAAAAGGCGCCAGCACCGGCTACCAGCATGGCCACGCGATAGCCGAGGATGTAGCCGGCCGCCATGGCGCCCTGCAACTCTTCCGGCGCCGATTCGATCCGGTAGGCATCGATGCAGATATCCTGAGTGGCGGAGCAGAACGCGACCAGCAGCGCCAGCCAGGCAAAGCGCTCAAGGTGGCCGACAGGCCCGGTCACCGTCATCAGCAGCAGGGCGGTGACAATGCCGGCCTGGGCCAGCAGCAGCCAGCTGCGGCGCTGGCCGAACCAGCGATGCAGAAACGGCAGGCGCAACTGATCAACTACCGGTGACCACAGCACCTTGATCGAGAACAGAATGCCTACCCAGCTGAAGTAGCCGATGGTGGCGCGCTCGATACCGACATCACGCAGCCAGGCCGAGAGGGTCGAGAACACCAGCAGGAAGGGCAGCCCGGCGGAGAAGCCGAACAACAGCATGATCAGGACGCGCGGCTGACGGTAGGTCTGCCAGGCATCCCGAACGATCAACCACATAGACTGCGCTCCTGTCAGGCGGCCAAGGGCTCAGGATGAAGCCGGTATAGTCTGCATTTGCGCTGCCAATCACAAGCTCGGAGAGGGTGCTGACGGGAAAATGCGGGTGACGACCCGGATGGCAACCGGCTATAGTCGCTGACAGACAAAAACAAGAGCAGGATCACGCTTCTATCATGAGCCAGCGCGATATCAGCATTCTGGTTGTCGATGACGCCAAGTTCTCCAGCGCTGTAGTGGGGCGCTCCCTGAAAGCAGCCGGGTATACCGATATTCGTCATGCCTCCAGTGCCAGTGCAGGGCTGGCGCTGATGGAGGAGCGTCCGGTGGCGGTACTGGTGGCAGACTGGCTGATGCCGGAAATGGATGGTCTGGAGCTGACCCGGCGCGTGCGGCAGCTGGATGAATCCACCAACCGCTACACCTATGTGATTCTGCTGACCGCCCGCGAGGGTGTGACGGCGCTGAAAAAAGCCTTTGATGAAGGTGTCGATGACTTCGTTAACAAGTCCTCCATGAATGATCAGCTGTTGCCAAGAGTGATGGCGGCGGAGCGGATCACCGGTATGCATAACCGGATTCTGGTGGAAAACCAGCGCCTGATTGACGCCAACGCCAGATTGCGCAAGCAAACCACGATTGATCCGCTAACCGGATATGGCAACCGGCAGTATGCCCTGAAGCGGCTTGAGGATGCCCTGCGCCAGTCTCGTCAGCGTGGCGGTGCCGCCTGCCTGCTGATGATCCGGATTGATCACTATGCAGATCTTGAGCAGCGTCATGGCAAGGCGCTGATGCAGCAGCTGGTGCTGGCGTTCAGTCGCCGGCTGCGTCAGCTGGTGCGGCCAATGGATGTGCTGGCGCGAATCAGCCCGGACCATTTCTGCCTGATCACCTATCAGGCCGACAGTGCCAACGCGACGCCGGGCAGTTTCCGGCGTTTGTATGACGGCCTGAATCATCGCGCCTATAAAACAGCAGGGGGGTTTTTCCAGCTTTCTGTCAGTGTTTCGCTGATAAAATCGGCCGACAAGGACGAAATTGAGAGCGAGCTGCTGCTCACCCGGTCGCTGCGCGGACTGGATGCTTCTCACGACGGCAAGCGCATTGTTGAGCAAGCCCTCAGCGGCTGATGTCTGGCACCTTGTCGGTGCCGGCAGCATGGGATCGCTGGCCGCGGCGCGGATACTTGCCGCAGGCTTTGCACTGCGGCTGATCAGCCGTGACCGGCAACCTGCCTGGCGGCAGTTGCACTGGCCTGATGGCCAATCCTCCAACATTCACCTTGCTGCGGATAACGACGAACCGATCCGCCATCTTGTTGTTGCCGTAAAAGCCGGCGACACCATGGCGGCGATACAGCCGTTGCTGCCTCGCCTGCATCCGCAGGCGGAAATTCTGCGACTGCAAAATGGCATGGGCACTCTGGATGGCCTGGCGTTGCCGGCAGCGGTGCGCTGCTTGCATCTGGTCAGCACTGACGGTGCCTGGCGTGCCGGTGAACGGATTCAGGTGGTGGCACAAAACCGTACCCTGATCGGTGCTGGCGGTCAGCCGCCAGTCTGGTTGGAAGCGTTGCAGCGGCACTGGCCGGGCCTGACCTGGAGCGCGGATATCGAACGCGCGCAATGGCAGAAGCTGGCAATCAATGCCGTGATCAACCCCCTGACCGCGCTTTACCGTTGCCGTAACGGTGAGCTGTTTGACGGTGGCGAGCGCGAACAGCGGATGGCAGTGCTGGCGGGGGAGGCGGATCAGCTGCTGTGCCGGCTGTATCCGGACTGGCCTGCGGATACCCTGGCGAGAAGCGGTGAGGTCGCGCAACAGACCGCTGCCAATACCTCTTCCATGCTGGCTGATGTGCTTGCCGGCCGGCCCACCGAGATTGAGTTTATCAACGGTTATCTGCTGCGCCGCGCCGGCCAGCTCGGCCTGACGTTGCCCGCGCATCAGGCGTTGTTGACCGCACTCGGTTAAATCCCTATGGTGGCCGCGCCTTGAGGTGCGCGGCGGTGTCAAAGCCTTCGCGTTAAACGGGAAGCAGGTGAAATGCCTGTGCTGCCCCCGCAACGGTAACCGGTGATGGGTCACCAGACGCCACTGTGCGCAAGCATGGGAAGGCGGTGATCCGGCGACAGCCACACCGGGAGCCCGGATACCGGCCCCGAGGCATAGTGCGACGCGCTCCGGCGTTGTCGTATCCGATGTACGGCGGGTGCACTCGGGAGGACATCATGTTCACACACCCCCTGCGTAATGCGGGCGCGCTGGCGTTTAGCGCGCTTTTGACAGCTTCACCTGTACTGGCTGAACAATCACGTCTTGATGATGTGGTGATCAGCGCTTCACGTCTGACTCCAGTGGCAGATCTGTTGCCAGTTGGCAGCGTCATTCTCGGCCCGGAAGAACTTGAGGATATTCCAGCCAACAATCTTGCTGATGTGCTGGATACCGTGGCCGGCATCAATGCCAGCCGTTTCTACGGTATTAATGGTGCGGAAAGCGGTGTGGACCTGCTTGGCTTCGGCGCCACCGGCACCCGGAACACGCTGATTTTGCTGAACGGACGGCGCCTTAACGATGTTGATCTGGCGGCGGTGGATTTTGCCGCGATTCCGCTGGCAGCGATCGAGCGCATCGAGATTCTGCCGGCCAGTGGCGCGGTGCTTTACGGTAACGGTGCGGTCGGGGGCGCGATCAATATCGTTACCCGGCAGCAGCATCGTAACGGTGCCGGGGTGGAAGCGCTGGCGGGCAGCTATGACACGGCGGGTGGGCAGGTGTATGCCGGTCGCCAGGCCGGCGCGCAAAGCGGCTTTGCTTCCGTGCAGGCTTTCGACAGTCACGGCTACCGCGACAACAACCGCGTCAAGCAGCAAACCGCTTATGCCGACTGGCGTGTCGATACCCGCGACATTGATGCCTCATTGACGTTGCTGGCGGATAACCGCGAGCTGGAGTTGCCGGGTGGCCGGCGGGTCGATCCCGTCGGCGGCACTAACGAGCTGCGCGACGACCCCACCGCTGCGGCAACACCGAATGACTGGGCGGACCAGCAGGGCCTGCAGCTGTTGCCGGGCGTGCAAGTGGAGCTGCGTGACGACCTGCGTTTGCATGTCGACAGTGGCTGGCGGATCAAGCGGCAGCAGTACTTTATCGACGGTGGATTCGGCTACACCAGTTATACCGAAGCACAGACGGTGAACTTCAGCCTCAGTCCGCGGCTGGTCGGCCAGCTGGAAACCGGATCAATCAACCATCAGTGGATTGCCGGCCTGGACTTTAATGAAACCGATTTCCGCCGTGATGTATCCCTGAATGAAATGACCTTCAATCAGCCGATACATCGAGTCGATATCCGTCAACAGACCACCGGCCTGTATCTGATGGACTCGGTGGCGCTGACCAACAGCACCCTGGTTACCGCAGGCGTCCGGCACGAATGGGTCTATACCCGCGCCGCCGATCAGTATGACCCATCAGCTCCCACCGTACCCTGTTGTGGTGATGCCGAGGCAGAACCGTTCGATATCAGCCAGCAGGCCGATATATGGAATGTCGGTATTCGCCAGAATCTGAGCGATAGCATCTCGGTTTTTGCCAATGCCGAGCGCAGTGCGCGGTTTGCTTCGGTGGATGAGTTCTTTGAACTGGATCCGAATCTGTTTGTCACATCGCTTGATCCGCTAAAGGTGCAGACTGGCACCCTGTACAGCGCTGGTGCGCGCTGGCAGCGGCAAGACTATCGCGCCGTACTAACGGCCTGGCGCGGTAATTTCCGCAATGAAATTCATTACGACGCCAACGCCTTCGAAAACGTCAATCTGGATCCGACCCGTCGCTATGGTGTCTCGTTGAACACGCGCTGGCCGTTGTTGGAGATGTTGACCTTGACGCTGAATGGCAGTTATCAGCGGGCGCAGTTCAGCCAGGGAACCTATGAAGACAACGAGGTGCCGCTGGTGCCCAGGCAGACTGCCTATGGCCGCCTGGATTATGCACCGTTGTCCTGGCTGTCCGTGTCACTGGCGCAGCGCTATGTTGGCCGGCGCTATTTTGATAACGACCAGAACAACAGTTTCGGCGAGCGCATCCCGTCCTACCGCCGTTCTGATGCCGAAATTGAGGCACGGTTTGCAGACGGTTTCTGGTTGCGCGGCGGAGTATACAATCTGGAAGACAAGATCGTGTTCGATTACGGCGTCAGCAGCAGCTTCAGCCCGGGCGTTTATAACGCCTATCCGTTGCCTGATCGTCACCTGATGGTGTCCCTGGGAGCAGACTGGTAATGACCGACAAGCAGCGCATTAATCGGGTGGTGACGCGCAGTGGTGATGCTGGCGAAACCGGCCTTGCTGACGGCAGTCGCTGGCCCAAGGACGCGCCGCTGATTGTGGCATTGGGTGAGCTGGACGAACTGAATGCCATGATCGGCATGCTGCGCACCCAGCCTGGTGCCGAAAAAATTGCGCTGCTGGATGATATCCAGCAGCGTCTGTTCGATCTGGGTGCCGAGCTGGCAGTGCCGGGTAGCAAACGGTTGCGTGAAGCGGATGTGGAAGAGCTGGATACCGCTGTTGCTGCACTGAATGATGTGTTACCGCCGCTGCGTGAATTCGTTCTTCCCGGGGGGCATCCGGCGGCAGCTTTTTGTCACTTGTGCCGAACGGCGGCGCGGCGCGCCGAGCGGGCGCTGGTGGCGGCAGATCATGTTCAGCCGCAGAACCCGCAGTCACTGCGTTGGTTGAATCGTCTTTCCGATCTGTTGTTTGTGCTGGCACGGACGTTGAATCGTCAGCACGAGGTCAGCGAGCCGCAGTGGCGGCCACGCTGAGTACAAGGAACCTCTCAGAAACTGCCATATCTGTTGTAGGAGCGGCCGATCGGCCGCGATTTTTCCGAGCCTATCGCGGTCGATCGACCGCTCCTACAGGGTATTCAGAGGTTCCTTAGCAGTCGCCAATGGCGTTACCCGTGTCGTCGATATCGGCTGTACAGTCGTTGGGCGATGCCGGCTCTTTCGAGGAAAGGTCCTGCTCCAGAGCTTCTTCCTGAACTTTCTCTGCGGCAGTTTCGACGCCGACGTGATGGGTGGCAAAGCCGGTCTGTACCACCTGATTCACCGCCATGCCAAGAATGCGGCCGTTAAAGGGGGCCAGTATTGCGCTGCCGGTATTGCTGACCGGATCAATGACCGATCCCAGTACCTGACCCTCGCGAACCTTGTCGCCAAGCTTGACGGTGGACATCAGAATGCCGCCCTGATTCGCGCGCACCCAGTCGGATTGGTAGAACACCGGCTGAGGCGAACTCCAGAAGCGTTTGCTGTCCTGGATGGCGAGATTCTGCAGCAGGGTTTCCAGCGACTTCACGCCTGCGTCGACCGCGCTTTCATCCAGTTGATGTGGTCCGCCTGCTTCCATGGTGACAGCGGGAATGCCGGCATCGTTGGCCGCACGTCGCAGCGTACCTTTGGCGCCAACCCCATGCAGCACGGTAATGCCGCCAAAGTGACGGCTGAAATTGAATACCTGTTCGTCTTTCAGGTTGCCGCGAATTTGTGGCAGGTTGACGCGCTGCTGCGAGCCGGTATGCAGGTCTACCAGAAACTGGCATTGGCGAATCACATCATTGAACAGCGAGTGGCCGATCCGGTCTGCGGCGCTACCATTCGGGCTGCCGGGAAAGTGCCGGTTCAGATCGCGGCGGTCAGCAAGATAGCGACTGGCGCGGCGGAAGCCATCCAGATTGACAATCGGAATGCCGATTACCGTGCCGCGCATACTGGCAGGTTCCAGCTGATACATCAGCCGCCGGACCATTTCGATACCGTTCAGCTCATCGCCGTGAATGGCGGCAGTAAGGCAGACCCTCGGGCCGGGTTGCTTGCCGTGCGCGATCAGTACCGGCACAGGCGTATCAATGCTCTGGAAGGACTGTACCGGCTTCCAGTAAAGCGTCAGGAATTCACCCGCCTGCACATTGGCACCGAGTAGTGACAAGGCTTCCCGGCGGTCACCGGTGGCTTCCGCCTGCAGGCTTGCCGGCGGGGCCGGTAGTGGTTCTGCGGCTGAAACGGCAATGTCATCCTCATCAGCCAGTTCTGTGGCCTGGGCAAATATCGTAACAAGGCTCAGGCTGGCAAAAAGTACAAGCAGGCGCGACATCAAAAGGAGGTCCTTTAACAGGGGTAACGAGGTGCTTCGACGTCTGACGTCGACAAGGGTTCCTCAGCTCTGGTCGGTCAGCCCGTGCTGCAGTCGCAAGCGCTGGCGCAGGCCGCGTGAGATGGCATCAACCGCCAGATTGAGCATCACTCCGGCACCGATCAGCACCAGTGCCCGGTCAACGCGCAGCTCGCTGAAGGCGGAATCGATATAAAAGCCCAGCGTGGTAATACCCAGTACGCCAAGAATGGCGGTTTCGCGCATGATGATCTCCCAGCGATAGAGCAGGAAGGCGAGAAAATTGGGGTAGATGCGTGGCAATACTTCAAAGGCATAACGATTCAGCCCGCCGGGGGCGTCGACCCGCAGACTCAGGGTGTCAGTGAAGCGCCCGCACAGATGAGCAACGATGGCGCCGGTATGCAGTGCCAGAGCAAGAATGCCCGGCAGCATGGATGGGCCCAGTACCAGAACAAAGACAAACGCGAGCAGGAACTCGGGCAGGGTGCGCAACAGTACCAGCAGGGAATGGCCGGCTCCACGGCTGAGTCGGTGGCCAAACTGCGATGAAATCAGCGGGAACATCAGCAGCGCCAGTATTCCGGTGACCAGCAGAGCGGCCATACCGAGAATGAGGGTCTGGCCCAGACCGGGCAGGATCTGCTCATGCAATAGATTGAGCAGCCAGTCAGCCAGTTCAGACCATTGCCAATCTGCCTGCCGTAGCGGCGCCGGAACAATATCCTCGGAGAGAAAGCGTATCAGCCTGCCACTGGTTACGCTGGCTTGCGGTGGCTGCCACAGCAGCGTTGCAAAGAGCCATAACGGCAGTAGCACCGGTCGCAGCCATAGCCGCAACGACAAAATGACAAGCAGAAACAGATACAGCAACGCGGCGCCAGTACTGTACGCACCCTGACGAAAAGCAGTCTCCAGATGAAAGCCGATGGTGGGCAGGCCGATAAAGCCAAGAATGGCGGAAGAGCGTACCGCACACTCAACCCGGTAGGCGCCGTAGGTTTTCATGTGCTGCCAGACCAGTGGCAGGCGGGCAAACCAGAAGCTGCTGAAGCCGTCGCTGCCTGCTGGCAGGGCGCGTGCCGGTGCGCGGTCTGACTCTTCCAGAAATTCGCCAAAAACCTTGGCAAAAATTCCGCAGTAAGGGACGGCGATGGCGAGCAAGCCGGTTAGCGTGGACAGGCCAAAAACCTGCAGGAACAGCAGGCCCCAGAACAGTTCGTGAATGGCCCGCAGCACTGCGCTGGCAGTGCGAACCAGTCGCCAGCGCCAAAGCAGGGCGAGCAGAAAGCCGCCAGTGATGCCGACTGCAACACCCTGCAGCGCGAAGGAAAGCGTGTATCCCAGTGCTTGCCACAGTTTTTCCGTGGCGAGGAAATCCGGTGTCAGGAAGCCGTGGCCAATCTTCGCCAGTTCGATGCCGGGGTCACGGGTAGTAACGCTGATATCGGCAAAGAAAAAAGCAAGTAGTCCGAACGCTGTCAGAATCAGAGTGGTATGACGAAGTCGGGTGGCGGTGGTGTTCATCGCCGCCGGTACAGCTCGTTCAAATCCTGCAGCCGCAGGTCTTGGCAGGGTGAATCAATAATGATCCGGCCATCTTTCAGACCAATAATGCGGTCGCAGCAATGTAGCGCCAGCTCACGGTCATGCAGCGCGGTTACTGTGGTGTGGTGGCGCGACAGGGCGAGGCGCAGCAGCGCCTCGCCCTGATTTTCATCCAGGCTTGAAACCGGCTCGTCCGCAAGCAGGATATCGCGGCAACTGAACAGGGCCCGGCCCAGCGCAGTACGCTGGGCCTGTCCGCCAGACAAACGGTCAACGCTGGTGCGCAGTTTGTCGGCAATGCCAAGCTCATCGGCCAGCTGCCCGACTTGCTGCCATTGTGCCTTCATCGGCCGGATCAGATTGGCAAGGTTATACAGTGCGCTATGCCGATCCAGTGCTCCCATGTAGATGTTGTGGAATACGCTCAACATCGGTACCAGTGCACCCTGTTGTGGGCACCAGGCTGACTGCAATGACTGCTGTCGCCGCAATGCCTCGAGCAGGGTCGACTTGCCTGCGCCACTGGGCCCGAGCAGGGCAACTTTCTCTCCCTGCTCAATGCACAGGTTGATCTCATGCAGAATGTCAGCGCCCTGGCGACGTATGCTGAGCTGATCCAGCTGAAACATCATCAGTCCATCAGGCCGAGGCTGCGAGCAGTATCGAGAATCGGCAGGAAATCGTCGTTGGTGGCCGGAATGAATTTCTCTCGAGGAAATGCATCCAGTACATCGCGGTCGTCGAGATCCAGCAGGGCGCGTTGTACTTTTCCGGCAAAGCCGTCACCGAATACGGCATCAACATCGCCACGAATTACCCAGTGATAATCGGGGTAGGGCGGGGTGGTCCAGATCACATGAACCTTGTCGGTATCAACGGTGCCCTCGGCTACCTCCTTGTCCCAGACCTGATAGCTCAGGGCACCAAGTTCATAGGCGCCGCTTTGTACCAGTGCAATAGTGGCGCTGTGATCACCGCTGAAACCGACCCGGCTGAAGATTTCTTCGGGCGATTTGTCGAACTGTTCACGCAGAAAAAATTCTGGCATCAGTCGCCCGGAGGTAGAGCTTTTCGAGCCAAAGGTAAAGCTGCGGCCTTCAAGGCCTGACGGAAAGCCGTCGCTGGCGACGATGCCGGTGTCATGGTGGGCAATGAAATAACTGACGTACTGCGGGTCTTCCACGCCCTGGGCGATGGCATGGCTGCCGGGCACCAGTTGCGTCGCCTGGACGCCGGACAGGCCGCCAAACCAGGCCAGTTGCACTTCATTGTTGCGGAACGCTGTTACTGCGGCGGCATAGGATTTGACCGGGACATAGCGCACTTCGATGTCGAGCTGCTGGCTGAGGTAACTGGCAACCTTGCCAAAGCGCTCCATCAGGCGGGCTTCGTCCTGATCAGGAATGGCGCTGAAAACCAGAACCGGCTTGTCCGGTGCTGAGGGGCTACAGGCCAGCAGGCCCACAGACATACACACGGCCGCTATGGCGACCATCACTCGCTTGCTCATCTCGCTCTCCGTTCAATGGGGAGAAACACCGGACTGTGCCGCCTGATTCCGCGTGTCCGGCAAGACACGGGGCGGGTTGTTACGGTGGCGATCGGCCGACTACAAAATCGCGGTCGGTCGACCGCTCCTGCGAATTTTGACAAAGCCAGTGCTGCACTTCGGCGCGGCTGCCCTGAAACAGAATCGGGCCATGCCGCTGCTGCAGCATATAGTCATACATCGGGTCGTAATAGTCCCGCAGTAACGGGGCGATCCAGAGGCGATGGGCATCGCTGTCACCATGGCTGGCCTGCTGCTGTAGCGCGTGCAGCAGCAATGCGCGCAGCTTGCGGTGGTGCACGCCACCCAGCCGCTTCTGGATTCTGTCGAGGCCGGCGAGCAGTTCTTCGCCCAGCTGGCTGAGGGCGGACTCGTCGCCAAAGTGTTGCCGGTACTCGGCCAGCGGCGCCAGCACATAATCCTCCAGAGTAACGTCTACCCGGCTATCCAGATTTTCGTCGATCAGGACGCGGGCGCCATCTTTAATCCGTTCCTGCAGTGAAGGCGGTAAATGACAGCGGCCGATCAGTCGGCTTTCATCTTCCAGCACGATCTGCGCGTGCTCCGGCAGCGACTGCTTCAGCAGAGCGACGGCGAGCCGGTTCTCGAAATCAATTTGCGAGGGCTGGCCGCCGGGGCGCCGGCCAAATGCCGAGCCACGATGATGAGCAATGCCTTCCAGATCGATGCTGTTTGGCAGCGCCTCGATCACCCGGGTTTTGCCGGTTCCGGTGCGGCCGCAAACGATCACCAGCGGCAGGTCGTGAATCAGGCGTTCGGATTGTTCCAACAGGAACCGGCGCATGGCCTTGTAGCCACCGCTGACCAGCGGGATGGTAATGCCTGCTTCATCCAGCCACTGCTGCACGGTTTGCGAACGCAGGCCGCCACGGAAGCAATAGAGCACGCCATCCGGGTGATCAGCTACCCAGCGCGACCAGGCCGCCATGCGGGCATCCCGGACCCGGCCGGAAACCAGCTGCTGGCCCAGTGCAATCGCCGCCTGTTGGCCGTGCTGTTTATAGCAGATGCCGATCTGGTGACGTTCGTCGTCATTCAGCAGCGGGATGTTGCTGCTGGCAGGAAAGGCCCCGCCGGAAAATTCCACCGGAGCACGGACATCCAGCATCGGGATGTCGTTCAGGAACAGCTGCCGTAAATCAGTGATTCTTTGCATCCGACAGACTCAGCCCTGGGCGATTGCCTTCTGTTTGTCGCGTACCGACTTCGGCTTCCATTGCATGGAACCGAGAAATACCAGACGCATTTGCTGGGCGGCCTGATCCTGCAGCCAGACCACTTCTGATTCGCTGTCTGCCGGCAGGTCGAGTAGCTGTTCAGTGATGGCGATCATGATGTTGACGATCAGTGACGAAATCATCTGCAGTTCTTCAGTGCTGAAGTTGTTAGCACCCGGGAAGCGGGCCAGATCAGTGGCCAGTTCACTGATAAACAGAGCGGTACCCTGACGAATGGCCAGACGCAGGGCGCGGCTGCCGCCAAAGCGCTCCTTGGCAAGAAACTGGAAATAATCCTGATTAGCCTGCACGTAACCGATGTACGTCTGTACCGAGCGGCCGATCAGGCTGCTGGCCGGCAGCGGCGCACTGCGCGCTTCGCGCATCATCTGTCGCAGCGCGCGCAGCGCTTCTTCGACCAGCGTCAGGCCAAGTTCATCCATATCACGGAAATGGCGATAAAACGCGGTGGGGACGACACCAGCATTACGGGCAACTTCGCGCAGGCTGATGCTGTTGAAGCTCTGCTCGCCCTGCATCAGTTCCAGAGCGGCATCGAGCAGGGCCCGCCGGGTGCGTTGTTTGCGGACGTCGCGGCGTCCGGTTTCGGACTCTTCCTCGTCGCGACGGCTGCGGCGGCGGGTGATTCTTGTCATCGGCGTATCCGTCCCGGAAATTGGTGGCCATTGTACTTCAAAACACAGCTGTAGCCACAGGCTGGCCTGCATAAAGCTATATAACCATATGAAAATATGGAAAATATACCTTCTTTGTGTACGGTTGTTGACTTTTATATCTAGCTGACTTTACAGTGCACACATGTTAACTAATGTGGTGCCTGAAGAATGACTTCCGTACTTCGTCCCCTGACCCGATTCGGCCATTGGCTGGCGACACCATTGCTGCCGGAATCCTATCTGGAACTGATTGATCCGCTGCTCGGCGCCGGCCTGCGTGGCCGTATCGAGCAAGTGGTACGCGAGTCGGAAGACGCCGTTTCGCTGGAAATTCGCCCTAACAGCCGCTGGCAAGGGGCGCGCGCAGGTCAGTATGTTCGCCTCGGCGTGGACATAGACGGCGTTCGTCACTGGCGTTGCTATTCGGTGTCTTCCGGCGATGCCGGCCGTGACGACAGTTTTACCGTTACCGTGCGTGCCATCGACGGTGGACATGTGTCCACCTGGCTGAATCACTATGCCCGGGCCGGCATGGTGCTGATGCTCGATCAGGCTGCCGGTGAATTTGTTCTTCCTTCGGGTGAGCTACCCAAGCTGCTGTTTATCACTGCCGGCAGTGGCATCACCCCGGTGATGGGCATGTTGCGCAGCCTGGCGGCAACCGGCCGTGAGGCGGATGTGGTCCACCTGCATTACAGCCCGGATGAGGCCAGCAACCTGTTCGCCGGTGACCGTCGGGGACTGGCGTTAGCGCATGGCTGGACCAGCCTTACCCGGCTGACCCGGAGCCATGGCGACCAGCATTTCTGCGCTGATCAGCTGCAGGCCCTGTGCCCGGACTGGCGTGATCGTCTGGCCTACGTCTGCGGGCCACAGGCGCTGATGGATGCGGTATCCGCTCACTGGGACAGTGCTGACCTTGTTGCCCGGCTCAAGCAGGAAAATTTCCGCCCGGCACTGAAAACCGTTGCCGCTGGCGCCGGTGGTGAAGTGCGCTTCTGGCACAGCGGGCGCGCCGCTGAAGCGGCCGGTGACAAGCCGCTGCTGGAAGTGGCCGAGCAGGCCGGCCTGCTGCCGAAACATGGTTGCCGCATGGGCATCTGCCAGGGTTGCCTGGTGACGTTGAAGGAAGGCCAGGTCCGCGACCTGACCACTGGTGAAATTTTTGGTGAAGCTGGCGATATGGTGCGCATCTGTGTTTGCGCCGCCGCCGGCAATGTCACCCTCGACCTGTAAGGAGAGCCAACATGACTGCCTCGTTGAATCTCGACAAAAAAATGCTTGCCGCTGCCCGTGCCCGCCGTCTGCCGGTGGACCTGACCGATGAGCAGGTGCAGCAGTTCGGTGCTGAAATTGAAGCGCTGCGCAAGCGCATCATGGACAGCCTCGGTGAAAAGGATGCGCGCTATATCCGCCGCATGATCAAGACCCAGCGCTATCTGGAAATCGGTGGCCGTGGCCTGCTGTTCGCCGGCATTCTGCCGCCGGCCTGGCTGGCCGGTACTGCCATGCTTGGGGTTGCCAAGATCCTCGAGAACATGGAAATCGGCCATAACGTTATCCACGGCCAGTGGGACTGGATGCGCGATCCGGAGATCCATTCCTCGAAATGGGAGTGGGACAACGTCTGCCCATCGGACCAGTGGCAGCACTCGCACAACTACATGCATCACAAGTGGACCAACGTGGTCGGCATGGACCGTGATGTCGGTTACGGCATCCTCAGGATGAGTGAGCGACAGCCCTGGCATCCGGCCTACCTGGCTCAGCCGGTCACCAATGCACTGCTGGCGACCTTCTTCCAGTGGGGCGTGGCCCTGCATGATGTCGAGTTCGAGCGGGTTCTCAAGGGCGAGAAAAGCTTCCGGGAAGCCTGGGGGCAGCTCAAGCATATCGGCAAAAAAGTACGCAAGCAGGTGATCAAGGATTATGTCTTGTTCCCGCTGCTGGCCGGTCCGTTCTTCCTGCCGGTGCTGGCGGGCAATATCACCGCCAACCTGATCCGTAACCTGTGGGCCTACATGATTATTTTCTGCGGCCACTTCCCGGACGGTGTCGAAGACTTCCTGCCGGAAGATATCGAGAACGAGGACAAGGCGCACTGGTACCTGCGTCAGCTGCTCGGCTCGGCCAACATTGAGGGCGGCCCGCTGATGCACATCATGAGTGGCAACCTGAGTCACCAGATGGAACATCACCTGTTTCCGGATATGCCCAGCAACCGTTATGCTGAAGCGGCAAAGGAAGTGCGGGCCATCTGTCAGAAGTATGGCCTGCCCTATAACAGCAAGCCGCTGCATCGTCAGTTCGGCTCGGTGCTGGCCAAGGTGATGCGTCTGTCCCTGCCCAACCGTGCACCGAAGCAGGCCATGGTCAGCGCCTGACGGAGTATAGAAATGATCAAGGTACTGGATGCCGTCCGTAGTGTGCTGGAAAGCACGGTGAAGTCCGGCACGGTGCGGGTGGAAAACATCCACAATCTGGTGGTGGATTACGCCCGCGAAACCGTCAAGAAAGCCGACCAGGGCTGATCAGCGTGGCAAAACGGCTGATTATGATGATAGCGGTGCTGCTGGCGGCATCACTGGTTTTGTGTGCGTTGCTGTGGGCGCTTTTTTCCTGGCGCCCGGACAGCAGCGGCTGGCCACAGTGGCCGGCTTCCGATCTGGCTGAAACCGACACTTTGTCGGTGACCTGGCTTGGCACCTCGACGCTGCTGATTTCCGATGGCGTTACCCGGTTGATTACCGATGCCTATTTCAGCCGCGCTTCCCGGCTTTCGGTGATGACGCAGGGTCTCGCCCCTGACGACGAACGCATTGATGCGATGCTGCGTCAGTATCAGATTAACGGGCTTGATGCGGTGCTGGTGGTGCATTCGCATTTTGATCATGCGATGGATTCGCCAGCAGTAGCGATGCGCACCGGTGCCGGGCTGGTCGGCTCGGAAAGTACCGCCAATGTCGGTCGTGGTGCCGGGATGGCGGAGTCTTCCATTCGTGTCGCGGTGCCGGGTGAGCCGATTCGTTACGGCGCATTTGAAGTGATTTTTCTGCTTTCTGATCATGTGCCGCAGGCAGCATGGCTGGATCGTCTGACCGGAATGAACGAGCCGATCAGCGAACCGCTGTCTCCTCCTGCTCCGGTATCAGCGTGGAAGGAGGGCGAGTCTTATGCGTTGGTGATTCGCCATCCGCAGGGCAATCTGCTGGTTCAGGGCAGTGCCGGATTTGTTGAGGGACAGCTGGACGGTTATCAGGCTGATCTGGCGTTTGTGTCCAGTGTCGGGTTGTCGCGGCAGCGTGCCGGTTATGTTGCCGATTATGTTCGCAATACGGTAACGGCCAGCGGCGCGCCGAAAGTAGTGCCGATCCACTGGGATGATTTTTTCCTGCCATGGCAGGGACAGGACACGCCGGCGTTGCCGCTGATCATGGAAGATCTTGAGGGGTCGTTCCGTTTGCTGAGTGACGAGGTGCGAGCCGCTGGCGCGGAGTTTGTTGTGTTGCCGCCGGGGCAAACGATTCATTTCCGCAAAGAGGATACATCCCCGTAGGAGCCGTCGACCGACGGCGAAGGTTTTTCGCGGCCGATCGGCCGCTCCTGCGGGCAGAGCGCAAAAATCAGTTTTCGATAGTGCGGATTTCACCGGCCAGATGCGGCTTGATGCCGTCGGCGCCGAGCAGGCGGAAATCCATGCCGTCGGCAACTTTCTGCTCGGCAAATTTCACCTTCGCCGGAATAAACAGCGGCAGCTTGAAGTTGACATCGACACTGAACGGACCTTGCGGGAAATTTGGTTCCAGTTCCGCCAGGCAGCGCGCCTTCGACCACATGCCGTGGGCGATCTGGCGCTTGAAGCCGAACAGTTTTGCGGTCAGCGGGTACAGGTGAATCGGATTGCGATCACCGGATACCGCGCCGTAACGGCGGCCGATATCGCCTGGCACTGACCATTCTTTGGCACCGCTAACCGGCTCGACTTGCGGTGCTTCCTTTTTCTTGCTGTCGCCACCACCACCGGTGCGGAACAGCATGAAAGATTCACTTTCCCAGACTTGTTCGCCAGCGGTGCTGACGCTGGTGAGAATGGAGAATTCATAGCCGGAACCGCGCTTTTCCAGTGCGCCGAAGCAGCACTCGACATCAAGCTGTTCGCGTTCCTGAATCGGCCGGAACCGGGTGATACGGTTACGCACATGGACCAGCCCCATGGCCGGGAACGGAAAGCGCTCGTCCAGCAGCAGGGTCATGAACAGTGGATGGGCATGCATGTGCGGATAGGTGATCGGCAGGGTGCCCGTGCTCTGGAAACCGCAAACCTTGCGATAGGCGGCCAGATGTTTCGGGTCCGGCACCAGGTCGCTTAGCCGGGCTCCGATAGCCGGCAGCTGGGGGTCATTGCCCGGTTTGACGCCGGCGCGGATCACGGCTTTGGCAAATAGCGGCAGCATCGACGGTGCATTGCGCAGGTCGCGGATGGCAAGCTCGGTCATGGTGGCACCTCCCTGACGGTAAACAGGCGCAAAGTATAGTCAGCCATGTGTCAGCGACGATTGGCCGGCGCGCCCTGCGGTTCCGGTGCGGGGGCGCCCTGTGCTACATTCGGCGCTCTTGTATACCTCGGGAAACAACCTGCCGATGACCACCCTGACTGACTCCGGTGTCCTGCTGCGCATGGCCTACAAGGCGATGCAGAACGCAGGCGTCGACGCGGATGCGGTACTGGCCAAGGTAGGCCTCGACAAGTCGATTCTGTCCCTGCCGGAGCTGCGTACCCCGCATGACGCTCAGGAGTGGTTCTGGCAGGCCATGGAAGAAGTGTCCGGCGACCCGCATATCGGCCTGCACCTCGGCTCTCATATGCCGATCTTCAAGGGGCAGGTGCTGGAGTACCTGTTTCTCTCCAGTCCGACTTTCGGAGAGGGCCTGAAGCGGGCGCTGGACTATCAGCGGCTGCTGTCGGACGCTGCCAATGCCGAAATGGTAGATCACGGCGAGCGGGTATTCCTCAAACAGATGCTGTGGAGCAAAAAGCTTGCCCACCTGAATGAGTGTGCTTCGGTCGGCGTGATCAAGTTCTTCAGCTTTGTTACCGACGGCGCTTTCATGCCGATCGAAGTGCATTTCAGTCATCCGCGCCATGCCGATCAGCGCGAGTACGAGCGGGTATTCGGTTGCCCGGTGAAATTTGAAATGCCGGATGTCGGCATTTTCTTTGATCGCAAGTTGATGGACCTGCCTTCAGCGCATCATGAGCCGGAGCTGTTGCAGTTGCACGAGCGTCTGGCCAGCGAGCAAATGGCGCGGCTGGAGAAGCAGGATCTGGTGTTTCAGGTCAGCCGGCTGGTGGCCGAGCTGCTCGAATCCGGTCATGCCAATCTCGAAGAAGTGGCGGCGCGTCTGGGCATCAAGCCGCGTCAGCTGCGTACCCGTCTGGCCGATGCCGGCACCAACTTCAATCAGCTGGTGGCGGAGTATCGCTGCAAGCTGGCCAAGCGTCTGCTGGCCGGCACCGACGAGAATATCGACGAGATTGTTTATCTCACCGGCTTTTCCGAACCGAGCACCTTTTATCGTGCCTTCAAACGCTGGGTCGGCATGACGCCGATCGAGTATCGCAAGCTGAAGTCTGACGAAGACGTCAAGTGATCCCGGGCCGTCACCTCGGCGGCCTGCAGCAGGAATTGCCGGAATGCCGCTGAGCACCGGCAGTACTTCTCAAGTAGAATGGCTCCTCGTCGCAAAACGGAGTGAGCCATGCTGGCGGTAGGAAAGATGAATCGGTTACAGGTGGTCCGGCGCAGTGACTTCGGCCTGTTTCTGGCCGGCGATGCCGAGCAGACCATCCTGTTACCGAAGCGCTATATCCCGAAGGATGCGGCCTGCGCGCCGGGCGACTGGCTCGATGTATTTGTCTGTCACGATAGCGAAGACCGGCTGGTTGCCACCACCGAAACGCCGAAGGTGCAGGTTGGCGAGTTTGCCAGCCTGAAGGTAGTGGATATCACCCCGGTGGGGTTGTTTCTTGATTGGGGGTTGGCCAAGGATCTGTTGCTGCCGCATTCCGAGGAGCAGCGTCCGCTACAGGTCGGCGACTATTGCGTCGTTTATGTGTTTCTCGACCGGCGCAAGGGTCGCATTACCGCCACCGCACGGCTGGATCGCCATCTGGACCAGGAGCCGGCCCGTTACCGGGTAGGCCAGGAGGTCGACCTGCTGTTGGTCAGCGCCACCGAAATGGGTTTCAAGGCGATCATCAACAATCGCCACTGGGGCCTGATCCACAAGAACGAGTTGTTCAAGTTTGTGCGCAGTGGCATGCGTGAAAAAGGCTTCATCAAGGAACTGCGGGGCGACGGTAAGATCAGCCTCAGTCTGCAGGCGATCGGTCAGGAAGCGGTTGGTTCACTGGCCGATCAGATTCTGGCAAAGCTGCAAGAGCACAACGGCGTGTTGCCGCTGAACGACAAAAGTCCGCCGGAAAAAATCAGTGCGATGTTCGGGGTCAGCAAGGGTAACTTCAAGAAAGCAATTGGCAGCCTCTACAAGCAAGGCCGCATTGGCATTCATGAGGATCGTATTGAGCTCGCTGGCGACTGACTTTCTGACTGGTTGATGGCCGCGCTGCCGTTTGAGTCTGCCGCCGGTTATTTGCCAGTTGGTTTTTCGTCGTCCATCGGTGCCAGTTCCAGCGTCAGACCATCTGATGTCCGAAACGGGGTGTTGTCTTTGGGTTTGTCAATATCCGCGCTGCTTTTCTTCGGTTCGATGTGACTCGGCATATACGGCCCCATGATGCCTCTGGCTTCCTTGAGCCATTCGGGCATGTCATCAGGCTGCTGTTCATCTTCCTCCTCCCCTTCTATCGGGGTGAGCTTGAGGTTGTCGAGATCAAGCGAGAATGCCTTGGCTTTTTCCAGATAATTGGTCATGACCGGCGGCGCTTCTGCATCTGCCGGGAGGTAGGCCTGGAAAAATCCGCGCATCTCTACCAGTTCATCCTCAAGAAGTAGCGGTACCAGTGTCGAGTACATGTCCAGCAGAGTGATGGCATTTTTTGATGAATCAGACTGCGTAGCGGATTGCAGACGGCTGGCCACCGCAGTGTTGAGGATATGCAGGTCATTGTAGATGTCAGTCAGGCCATCAAACTCAATGCGCCCCTTGCGTGACGGAGTTCGGCTGAGGAAGTACTGGGCAAGAAGATACATACCCGTGACCCGGAAGATGGTTTCTTCCTCCGAGCACAGCGGCAGATGGAAGCGCGCCAGTGGCTTCATGAAGGCGGTTTTCGGGCAACCGCAAATCGGGTAAACCAGATCCAGCATCGAGGCGATGACGCGCTGCAGTGCGGTCCGCTGCTTTATCTGACGATCCTCGGTGATAATTTCCACCTCGACTTCATCAATCGAACGGGTGTCGTGGAAGCGGTCAACAATACTATGGAGTTGTAATGCCAGAGGGCACCAGGTGTGCTCTTCCTTTGATAATGGACAGTGCGAGCACTGTCGGTATTCGAGTCTGGCCCAGGGCGGTGGATCGCTGACCTCGTCGCTGATCAGAGCAAATGTTGTCTCAGCAAGCCGGAAGTCGAACACCTCCGGAACAGCCTCGTTCAGTTTGATGCGGTAAATAATATGGACGGAGTTCATGGGCGCCTGCTGTTATCGGTTGCTGGTGCAGTCGGTTTGGCAAAAAATGCCCGCCTGTCCCGTCCATGGCCGGCTATGAATTGATGTTATCGGTCATAGCCCAAGCAGGAATCGTGCCGGTATTTCAATATGTTATAGGGGGTTCTTGCAGGGGATTCCCGGGCCTGTTTCACGCTTTTCCGGTGTGGTCTGCAGAAGCCCGAACGATTGGCATGAGCGGACGCCGGCGGGCGGGTTGCGAATTTCCGTCAAAAACTGCCGTGCTGCGACAGTCGCAATGGCATGTCAGGAAAATAAAAACGGGCGCCAAAGCGCCGTTTTATTTACCGTAAAAGCGCTCAGGCGCCGATCAGGCTCTGGCCGCAGACGCGAACGATATTGCCACTGACACCCTGCGATGCCGGGCTGGCGAAGAACGAGATGGTTTCAGCGACATCCACTGGTTGGCCGCCTTGACTCATCGAGTTCATGCGACGACCGGCTTCGCGGATGGCGAACGGAATCGCTGCTGTCATCTGCGTTTCGATAAAGCCTGGCGCCACCGCGTTGATGGTGATATTGCGTGCCTGCAGCTCTGGCGCCATGCCTTGCACCATACCGATCACTGCCGCTTTCGAGGTGGCGTAGTTGGTCTGACCCATGTTGCCGGCAATGCCGGAAATCGAGCTGACGCAGACAATGCGGCCGCCATCATTCAGGGTGCCGTCTTTCAGCAGCTGGGCATTGATACGCTCTTCCGAGCTGATGTTGATGTCGATCACCATGTCCCAGAACTTGTCCGGCATGCCGGCCATGGTCTTGTCACGGGTAACACCGGCGTTGTGAATGATGATGTCCAGACCACCGTGCTCTTTTGCTGCCGCAGAGATTTTTACCGGGGCGTCGGCGGCGCTGATGTCGCCTTCCAGCGCGATACCACCGATGCGGCTGGCGACCTGCTTCAGATCATCAGCCATCGGCGGAATATCCAGCACGACCACTTTGGCGCCATCGCGGGCCAGCACTTCGGCGATGGCCGCGCCGATGCCACGGGCCGCACCGGTTACCAGTGCAGTCTTGCCGGACAGTGGTTTGTCCCAATTGAAGCCGTCAGCGGCGAAATCGGCTGCTTCAACGCGTACCACCTGACCGGAAACATAGGCGGCCTTCGGCGACAGAAAGAAATGCAGCGGCGAAGCAACCTGCGTATCGGCGCCTTCATCAACGTAAATCAGATTGGCGATCGAGGCTTTCTTGATTTCCTTGCCGAGACTTTTCACCAGGCCTTCCAGGCTGCGCTGGGCGATACGCTGCTCCAGTGTGCAGTTCTCCGGAATGCGGCCAATCACAACGATGCGGCCACACTTTTCCAGCTTGCGAGTCAACGGGTGGAAGAAGTCATACAGGGCACGTAACTCAGCGGTGTTTTTAATGCCGGTAGCGTCGAATACCAGCGCCTTGAACTTCTGGCTGTCTTCCCTGCTGGCGGTGTAGTTGCTGACGCTGACCCCGGCGGTGCCGGCGGCTTTCTGGACATCCGCCTCGGCGGCAAGGCCGGCCAGTGTGTGCAGTCTGGTGTCGCTGGCACCTTTCAGGGTAGCCAGTATGGCTGTCACGGCCTTACTGCCCGGTGCGGCACCGACCATGACATTGCCCTTGATGAAGGAAGCCTGGCCCGGGGTGTGGCGCTCGAGAATGACCGGGATCGGCAGATTCAGCGAGCTGAAAATTTTCTTGCCTACGGGGGAATTGGCAATGGCCTGATAGACGTCGCTCATGATCCTGACCTCTGGCTGAATTCGGTGGATAGACTCGAAGGGGGGTTACTGTACATTCGGAGTGGCGCGTATTGAAACACCGGGGCAGTACGCAGGTATTGACTAGTGACCTTCACATGGCCGTCGGAGCAGCCAACCGTGCTGGCGGGGGTTGCCGCTAGACTGCGCCTGATTCAGGTATAGTTGGCGACCGTTTTCTACAGCGCCCATCACAGGAGGACTGACATGCTGGCAGGCAAGAGCGTTCGCAGAGTAGCCATCATCGGCGGTAACCGGATTCCGTTTGCCCGTTCCAACACCGCCTATTTCGGTGTGTCCAACCAGGAAATGCTGACCGCTGCCATCAATGGTCTGGTGGAACGCTTCAATCTCCAAGGCGAGCGCCTCGGTGAAGTGGCCGCCGGCGCGGTCATGAAGCATGCCCGGGACTTCAACCTGGTACGCGAGTGCGTGCTGGGCTCGAAGCTGGCCCCGGAAACCCCGGCCTATGATATCCAGCAGGCTTGCGGTACCGGTCTGGAGGCCGCCATTCTGGTGGCCAACAAGATTGCCCTGGGTCAGATCGAGTGCGCCATCGCCGGCGGTGTCGATACCACCTCCGACGCGCCGATCGGCGTCAACGAAGAGAAGCGCAAGGTGTTCATGGCCATCAACAAGGCCAGGACCAATGGTGAGAAAGCCAGGCTGGCGCTGAAGCTGCTGAACCCGAAGTGGTTTATGCCGGACGTGCCGAAAAATGGCGAGCCGCGCACCGGCCTGTCCATGGGCGAGCATCAGGCCATTACCGCTGCCGAGTGGGGCATTGCCCGCGAGGAGCAGGACAAGCTGGCCTGGCAGTCGCACCAGAATCTGGCTAAATCCTATGCCGACGGCTGGCAGCAGGATCTGATGACCCCGTTCAAGGGGCTGGATCGTGACAACAACATGCGTGGCGACTCCACCCTGGAGAAGCTGGCCACCCTGAAGCCGGTATTTGGTGGTGAGAACGGCACCATGACTGCCGCCAATTCGACCCCGCTGACCGATGGCGCGTCGGCGGTACTGCTGGCCTCGGAAGAATGGGCCGAACAGAAGGGCCTGCCAGTGCTGGCTTACCTGACCTTCGCCGAAGTGGCTGCAGTCGACTTCCTGAAGAAAAAAGAAGGTCTGCTGCTGGCGCCGGCCTACGCTGTACCGCGGATGCTCGACAAGGCCGGCATCACCCTGCAGGACTTCGATTACTACGAAATCCATGAGGCCTTTGCCTCGCAGGTGTTGGCGACTCTGAAAGCCTGGGAAGACGAGCGCTTCTGCAAAGATCGTCTCGGCCTTGACAAGCCGCTTGGCGCGATTGACCGCAGCAAGCTGAACGTCAAGGGCAGCTCGCTGGCGGCGGGGCACCCGTTTGCCGCTACCGGTGGCCGGATTCTGGCTAACGCCGCCAAGCTGCTGAACGAGAACGGCAGGGGCCGGGTGCTGATTTCAGTTTGCGCTGCCGGTGGTCAGGGCGTAACGGCGATTGTCGAGAAATAATCCGCTTCATTGCAGTGGGAATGAAAGGCCGGGTCATGCCCGGCCTTTCAATTTCAGTGGAAAAGATCACGCGATCTCAGCCTGACTGCGGCATAATCCGCATTCCTGAATGAACCCGAAGATCATGACTGCCTCCCGTACTGTTCCACTGAGTCTGTTCCGCTTTGCCCTGCAATGGCTCGCACCCTATCGTCTGGCGGTGCTGGGCGCTTCGATAGCACTGCTGTTCACTGCCACCATCACCCTGTCGATTGGTCAGGGGCTGCGGCTGTTGATTGACAAGGGCCTGGCGGCCGGTGAAGCAGCCTTGCTGAACCAGTCGGTGCTGATTTTCTTTGTGCTGGTGCTGGCGCTGGCGGTCGGTACTTTTGCCCGTTTCTATCTGGTGTCCTGGCTCGGAGAGCGAGTGGTGGCGGACATCCGTCGGCGCGTTTTCGATCATCTGCTGACCTTGCATCCCGGCTTTTTCGACCAGAACCGCAGTCTTGAAATCCAGTCGCGGCTGACTGCTGATACCACCCTGCTGCAGACTGTAATCGGCTCGTCCGTGTCGATGGCGCTGCGCAATACCCTGATGATGGTCGGCGGCATTATCTGGCTGTTTATTACCAATCTGAAACTGACTCTGATCGTGATGGTATCGGTGCCGCTGGTGGTTGCGCCGATTATTATTTTCGGTCGCCGCGTGCGCGGGTTGTCCCGCAGCAGTCAGGACCGGCTGGCCGATGTCGGCAGTTACGTTGGTGAAATGCTGGGCCAGATCAAGACCGTGCAAGCATTCAACCATGAGCCGCTGGATCGTCAGCGCTTTGCCGGCGTGGTCGAAGACGCCTTTGATGTGGCTCGACGTCGTATTGTCCAGCGTGCCCTGCTGATAGTGGTGGTGATCGTGATGGTGCTGGGTGCGGTCGGGGTGATGCTCTGGGTTGGCGGCATGGATGTGATCGAGGGCCGTATCACCGGTGGCGAGCTTGCTGCATTCGTGTTCTATGCGGTGATTGTCGGCTCGGCGGTGGGCTCGATCAGCGAAGTGATCGGTGAACTGCAGCGCGCCGCTGGCGCGGCGGAGCGTATTGTCGAGCTGTTGCAGTCACGCAGCGAAATCGAGGCGCCGGCACAGAATCTGCAGCAGTTGCCGCAGCGCGTGGCCGGTGGTCTTGAACTTGACCAGGTGACGTTCAGTTATCCGACCCGGCCGGACAGTCCGGCACTCGATGCCGTGACGCTGAATGTGATGCCGGGAGAAACGCTGGCGCTGGTGGGGCCATCCGGTGCCGGTAAAACCACCCTGTTTGATCTGTTGCTGCGCTTTGCCGACCCGCAGCAGGGTCGGATTCTGCTTGATGGCATTGATATTCGGCAGTTGTCACCGCACGATTTGCGCCGTTGTTTTGCCTTGGTACCCCAACAGCCTGCGCTGTTTTATGGCAGCGTCGAGGACAATATCCGTTATGGCCGGCCGGATGCGGAAATGGCCGAGGTGGAAGCGGCGGCGCGAGCTGCCAATGCGGAAGAATTTATTCTGCAGATGCCGGACGGTTACCGCACCCGCATCGGCGATGGCGGTGTTGGCCTTTCCGGAGGCCAGAAGCAACGTATTGCCATTGCCCGTGCAGTGCTCGCGGATGCCCCGGTGTTGCTGCTGGATGAAGCCACCAGTGCGCTGGACGCGCAAAGCGAATATCTTATTCAGGAAGCCATGGAACGGCTGATGCAGGGTCGGACCACGCTGGTGATTGCTCATCGTCTGGCGACTGTGACTGGTGCTGATCGTATTGCGGTGATGGATCACGGTCGTTTACAGGCGGTTGGCACCCACGCCGAGCTGATCCGCGATAATCCCTTGTACGCACGGCTGGCGCAGCTGCAGTTCAGTCTGTAGCGACCTTGTCGGCGGCTTGCAGGCACATGTCAGGAAGTTGGTGGCAGTACTGCCAGCATGAGCCTGATTGCTTCATGGCTTACTTCTTCCATGTCAGCCTGGTTGACATAGATGCCATCAATCATCAGACGACACAAACCGTGTAAGGTTGCCCAGCTGGCTTGCGCGATCCGCAGTGGCCTGGCGCCCTTCGGCAGACGCTGTTGAGCGAGCAGGCTACTGATGCGCTCGGCATAGTGGCGAAAGCAGGCGAAGGCGGTTTCTTTCAATTCGGCGCTGGGGTTGGCACCTTGCCAGATCGGGCGGCCAAACATCAGTTCGTAGCGATTCGGATTATCAATAGCAAAACGCAGGTAATCACCGACAAAGCGGACCAGCGTCGCCTGCAGATCCTGCGCTTGCGGGGTGCTGCCGGGCGTGGTCTGCTCAATCAATCTGTCCAGTTCGTGAAAGCCTTCGGTGGCCAATGCGCAAAGCAGATCATGCTTGTCGCGAAAGTGATGGTAGGGCGCCATCCGCGATACCCCGACCCGTTCCGCCAGCTGGCGCAGGGACAGGCCATCAATGCCGCTTTCCTTCAGCATCAGATTGGCCTCCTGCAGCAGGGCGCTGCGCAGATCGCCGTGATGATAGGGACTGTGGCCGGCCATCGGACTCCCATGGTTGATGCTGAACTTGACAGCGTCAAGATACCCTCTTATCTTGACGCTGTCCAGATGTCCCGGCCTGGCTAAGTTACCTGTTATGGAGATGCTCATGACCGCGTTCCCGCACCTGCTTGCCCCGCTTGATCTTGGCTTTACCACATTGAAAAACCGGGTGGTGATGGGCTCCATGCACACCGGGCTTGAGGACCGTATCTGGCATCGCGGCAAGCTGGCGGAATATTTTGCCGAGCGCGCCCGTGGCGGCGTTGGCCTGATTATCACTGGCGGCTTCAATCCGAATCGCAGCGGCTGGTTCTATCCGTTTTCCGGCAGCATGATCAATCTCGCTGACGCGCTCAGTCATCGACCGGTGACCAGAGCAGTGCACGATGCCGGTGGCAAGATCTGTCTGCAGTTGCTGCATGCCGGCCGTTACAGCTATGTACCCTGGTCAAAGTCTGCTTCTTCGATTAAATCACCGATCAACCCGTTCAAACCGAAAGCGCTGACCACCAAACAGGTCGAGCAGACGGTCAAGGACTTCGGCAATGCGGCAAAGCTGGCAAAAAGGGCCGGTTATGACGGCGTGGAATTGATGGGCAGCGAAGGCTACCTGATCAACCAGTTTACCGCGCCGCGCTCGAACAAGCGCACCGACAAATACGGTGGTAGCAGCGAAAACCGCCGTCGTTTCCCGGTGGAAATTGTTGAAGCAGTTCGCAAGGCCTGCGGCAAGGATTTCATTATCGTGTTCCGCATGTCGATGATTGATCTGGTGCCAGAGGGTTCCACCCGTGAAGAAGTGCTGGCCCTGGCGCAGGAGCTGGAAAAGGCCGGCGTCAATATTCTCAATACCGGTATCGGCTGGCATGAAGCGCGTGTGCCAACCATTGTCACCTCGGTACCGCGGGCTGCGTTTGTTGACGTCACCGCGCAAGTCAAGGAAGTGGTGTCGATCCCGGTGATCGCCTCGAACCGCATCAATATGCCGGATGTGGCAGAGAAAATTATTGCTGACGGCAAGGCCGACATGGTGTCGATGGCGCGACCGATGCTGGCGGACGCCCACTGGGTCAACAAGGCCGCCGAAGGCCGGGTCGATGAGATCAATACCTGCATTGCCTGCAACCAGGCCTGCCTGGATCACACTTTTAACCTCAAGCGCGCTTCCTGTCTGGTCAATCCACAGGCCTGCTACGAGACTGAGCTGGTCTATCTGAAAGCCCGTACGCCGAAGAGAATCGCCGTGGTCGGCGCCGGCCCGGCCGGGCTCGCTGCAGCAACGGTGGCCGCAGAACGGGGCCATGACGTCACTTTGTTCGACGCCAGTGATCGTATTGGCGGCCAGTTCAACATGGCGGCACGTATTCCCGGCAAGGAAGAGTTTCTCGAAACCATTCGCTATTTCAGCAAGCGCATCGAGAAGACCGGCGTCAAGTTAGTGCTGAACCGCCGCATTGCCGATGGCGATCTGGAAAAAGAGGACTTCGAGGAAATCATCATCGCCACCGGTGTGACTCCGCGCCGTCCCGGTATTTCCGGTGTCGACCACCCGATGGTGATGCGCTATACCGATGTGCTGCAAGGCAAAGGTACCGTCGGCAACCGCGTTGCCCTGATCGGCGCCGGCGGTATCGGCTTTGATGTCGGCGAGTTCCTCGCCCACGACGCCAACGCCGTTCAGCCGCAGCCGCTGGAAGACTGGATGCAGGAGTGGGGCGTCAGCTTCCATTCCGACCAACCCGGTGGTCTGGAACGCGGTGAGCCGCATCCCTCGGCGCGCAAGATCTACTTGCTGCAGCGTAAGGCGTCGGCACTGGGCAAGGACCTGGGCCGTACCTCTGGCTGGGTCCATCGCGCCGTGCTGAAAATGAAAGGCGTGGAAATGATCGGCGGCGTCAGCTACGACCGCATCGACGATAAGGGCCTGCACATCACCGTCGGTGGCGAGTCGCAGTTGCTGGAAGTCGACAACGTGGTGCTGTGCGCCGGTCAGGAATCGCTGCGCGAACTGTATCGGGACAACAGCGATGGCAAGGCCAGGTATCACCTGATCGGTGGCGCCGAGCTGGCCGCTGAGCTGGATGCCAAACGCGCGATTCGGCAGGGTTCGGAACTGGCCGCGCGGCTGTAAGACTGTCACCGGCAAAACCACCGCACCCAAACGTGTTGGTGGTTTTCTTTAGCCATGGAAGAAGTAGATGCCAGGTCAGTGCACCTGTCTGCGCCTGCCGGGACCCTCGGCGCCATGGATGGCGGGGAGGTGCTTCAGGGACGTT
>JBECKT010000083.1:0-6991 GCA_040235405.1 Alcanivoracaceae bacterium | reverse complement strand
TCCCGTTGTTGTTAGCGAAGGGCTAATGGTTTCACGCCGGCGGGCCGGTGGCTACCACGATTTGGCTCAGGGCCATGGCACCAATGATCAGAGACATTTTCAGGCAGAATGTTTACCGGCTGCGGATGGTGTATTCCAGTAGCGGGTCCGGCGTTGTGTCTTTTGACCTTGCGGCCAGTGCCGTCCTCATGAGGAATCATTCTGCTGCCAATCCCGCTTAGCGGGATTGGCTATAAGGCGTCATGGCCAATTGACACTATCCGGTGTCCGGGCAGAACCTGACTTGGCGACGCCTGTCGCACTGAATGGACTCGGCGAAATGAGGTTCAGCGTCATGATTGAGAGAAAAGAGTATATCGGCCGTATCAAGGCCGCTATGGATGTCTGGAGCGATGAACTGCGCAACCTTGAAGAGCGCGTCATTCAGGGCGATCCCGGCATGACCGAGCTGTGGGAGGATCAGCGTCAGGAACTGCAGCGTCTGCTGCTGGCGGTGCAGGACAACATCACCTGCTTGCGGGTGAGAACCCGCCCCGACATGCCCCGTCCGCCGGGCTGGCAACAGGTCCGTTGTGATCTGAAAAGCCTGACCGACCGCCTGTACGCAGGTAACTAGGAACCCGCTGAAAAGCTGTGCACTCGTTGCTGTAGGAGCGGTCGATCGACCGCTCCTACACTGATGGGTCAGGTTTTGTTTCCGTACTGATGCAGGCGCTGTCACCGTTATTGTTGATCAGGTGAACATCGAGCTGGTTGAAGGCAATGACCAGGTCATGTTCCTTGCACAGTTGGTCGACACGCCGGTTCAACTCATCGGTGACGAGTAGCCGGTCGGCCAGGTCCTTGACGTGCACGCGCAGCTCATGGTCGAGCGTGCTGGCACCAAATGCCATGAACAGCACCTGTGGTTCCGGGTCGGCCATTACCCGTGAGTTTTCTTTGCCTGCCTGAGTCAGTACCTGTCGTGCCTTGTCGAGATCCGAGCCGTAGGCAAAACCGACCTTGATGGTGATCCGGGTTATCGGGTCGGTCAGGCTCCAGTTCACCAGCTGGTCGGTGACAAAGGTCTTGTTGGGAACAATGATTTCCTTGCGATCGAAATCAATGATGGTGGTGGCACGGATACGAATCTTGCTCACCGTGCCGGACAGGTTGCCGATGGTAATGGTGTCGCCAATGCGGATCGGCCGTTCGAACAGAACGATCAGGCCGGAGACAAAATTGGCAAAGATTTCCTGCAGACCAAAACCGAGCCCCACGCCCAGCGCCGCCACCAGCCACTGCAGCTTGTTCCATTCAAAACCGAGGGAGCCGAGGAAGGCCACCAGTGCAATACTGAAGGTGGCATATTTCAGCAGTGTGGTAATGGTGTAGCCGCTGCCGGGGGCCAGCGTCAGCCGTGACAGGATTAACACTTCGAGCAGGCCGGGCAGGTTGCGGATCAACAAGGTGGCAACGAGGATAATGACCAGCGCGCTAACCAGATCGCCAAGACTGGTGCGCGTGATCTGCAGGCTGTCGCCGCTGCCACTGACGCTTTCCCACAGCACCAGATTGTCCATGTAACCGAAGGTGCCGAGCAGGTCGGACCAGACCAGATACAGCACGGCAGCGAAGGTGGCAAACAGACCGATACGGATCAGTCGCAGCGATTGCTGGTTGATTTGCTCGACATCCAGCTTCGGTTCTTCAATCGCCTCGCCGCCTTCGGCATCGGTGGCTTCCCTGGCCTCCGCCTGTGCCGCGCGTTTTGCCAGTGCGCGACTGAAGGCCAGTCGCCGCGCCGCTACCGACAGGCCACGGATGGCAGTGGCCTGCAGTACCACCCAGAACATCAGCAGATAGAAGCTGTCCAGCAGTCGGCCGGCGACCTTGATCGAGGTGTAGTAGTAGCCGGACAGCGCCAGCGCCATCAGCAGCAGCGGAAAGCTGGCAAAGCCATAGGCAAACATGCGGCGCAGCAGGTCGCCGCGTGCCGAGAACGGCCAGGCCATTGCCAGTCGATACAGCAGCACTGCCAGACACAGGTTGGTCAGCGTCAGAATCAGCAGGCCAAGATGGTCGTCGGCAATCTGTTCCGGCAAATGCTCGCCGATACTGGAGACTGGCAGCAGAACCACAATGACCGCGCCGATAGCGAGAATGCGGCGCCGCACTGGCACCAGATTTTCTCTGGTCCAGCCGAAATGACGCTCACCGATACCGCCACTGGCCAGCAGTCGATGACTCAGGGCAAATGCCAGCCACACCGCTGCCAGGCGAAACAGGGTAATGGCGGCAACCTGTTGGTAGCTGCCCTCTGCGCCATGGAATACCACTGCCATGCCGATCAGCAGCAACGGCATCGGTGCGTCCAGCAGGGCACTGTAAAGTAGCGCCAACGGCGTGTGCTTCTGGCTGTCCTGACGAACCCGGCCGATTCCTTCCTCAAGCCTGGCCAGCGCGGCCTTGATGCTGCGCCGGCGCAGCGCCAGCAGGGCCGCTACGATGACAAAGGGTGTAATCAGCCAGACGTCGGCGACTAACGCGCCAGCCAGTTCTTCTGCCATCGGCCGCAGCGGCAGATTGCGAATCTGGTCGGACAGCATTGCCGGTAGTGCCAGCAGCCATTCCTGATTGATCGCGCGATTACTCGGCATCCAGAAACTCTGTTCGCGAACGGTATTGCGCAGGGTCCGGTGAATGGCCTCCAGCTGTTGCTGGTTGAGCTGGACACTGATAGCCAGCTTCATCTGCCGGCTGATTTCGTTGTCCAGCTGGGTGATCAGGTCGCGGCGAATGGTAAATATCCGGCTCAGGCTTTCGGTCACCGTGGCGCTGGCTTCAAGGTTCTTGTCAGCGAGCAGCTTGTTGGCCAGTGCTACCGGATCACGCAAGGATTCATATTGCTCACGCAGGCGAAACTGCTGCAGGCGCAGTTCGGAAATATGTTGTTCCAGTCCCTCGACAAACTCGATCTGCTTCAGCGCCGACTGCTGGCTATAAATAATCTGTGACAGCAGCAGGCTTCCCTGTAGCAGCTCGATCTGCTCGTTCAGGTTACGCAGTGTCTGGCGGCTGCGGTCGAGACTGGTTTCAATGCGGACATTGTCACGAATCAGTTGATTGGTGGACTCGATCAGACCCAGTAACTGATCAGCCAGCGCCCGGTTGGTTTCGAGGGCACTACTCAGGGCCGGGCTGTTGCTCAGGTTCTCCGGCAGATCACCGAGCGCTTCGGCAATCATCTGTTCAGTTCGGGCGCGGCGCTTGCGGTTGATTTCGTCCTGCAGCAGGGCAAGGCGCTGCTCGGTGAATGCATTCTCTTGCTCTAACAGGCGCTGGCGTATTTCATTGAGCGCCTGCAGACTGTCGGCACTCCACAGTTCACGACGGTTCAGTTCCATCCGGCTTTCCAGCGCGGCAAGTTCCAGTGTCAGCGCCGCCTGCTCGGAGTCGGGCAGACTGTTGTTGCGCATATCACCGCTTGTCAGTTGCTGGCGCACCTGTTCGGCACGGTTGAGGTCGCGGGCAAGAATGGTCTGGGCCCGTTCCGGCAGAGTCTGGAAGTTGATCAATGAACTGGTCACTTCGGCCAGTGCATTCTGCTGTTGCTCCATTTCTTTCAGGGCGCTGTTCAGTTCGCTGGCCAGCTCGGCAACAGATTGGTCCTGATACTGTGCCTGCAGTGCTGCCATGTCCGGTGAGGTCAGGTTGTCGAGGCGTTGTTGCAGCCGCTTGAGCTCGGCCGGGGCTTCGCGCAGGCGCCGGTTCAGGGCGGCCAGATTTTTTTCATTGCGGGCCAGCTCGGCGGCAAAGCTGAGCGCCTTTTCCAGCGCCTGCTTGTCGGAGCTCTGGCGCTGGGTCAGGGCCTCGCGACTGTTCAGCTCCGCCAGCTGACTTTCCAGTGCGCTGGTATCGGGCAGCTCGTCGTTGGCGTGCAATGGCAGGAACAGGGATAACGACAGGCAGAGCAGCAGCAGGGTGCGGAGCATGGTCATCAGGCCTTCCGTGTCAGGCAGTCAATGGCAGGCAGTGTAGCATCGGGACGGGATCGTCTCAGAGTCGTTTCAGCAGGGTCATCAGCATGCCGAGGTCACGGTCATCAAAGCGTGCCAGTGCCTCGTTGGCCCAGCGGTGCAGATTCTCCTCACTATCAACACCAAGTCGCGCCAGAGTGTTGTGTAGCGCAGCGCGGACGTGGGGCAGTGCAGGTGTTTCACTACGGGGTGTCTTGACCGGGCGCAGTGCCGACAATTCCCAGGCGTACAACATCACCGCCTGGGCCAGGTTCAGGGATGGCTGGGCGACTGCCAGCGGCACCGTCGTGGCAGCATCACACAGCGCCAGTTCGGCACCGGTCAGGCCGCTGGATTCGCGACCGAATACCAGTGCTGCCCGTGGCACGCTGGCGGCTTTTCCGACCAGCGCCGTACGGCATTCCGCCGGGCTCAGATAGTCATCGTGATCAAGCCGGCGCCGGGCGCTGCAGGCGATACTGAAATCGACATCGGCCAGCGCTGCCTGCAGCGACGGGTACTGTTGTGCCTGATCCAGCAGCTCGGTGCTTTGGTGGGCAACCCAGCGAGCTTCACGACTGATGTCGCAGGGGTTGACCAGGCGCAGTTGCGCGATGCCCATGGTTTTCATCGCGCGCGCTGCGGCGCCGACATTCTCCGGCCGGGCCGGTTCCACCAGAACAAACACCAGTTCCATTATTGAATCCCGATTCGCAATCCGTTGGCGACACGAACCTCGCCAATGCAGGCAGCATCAAGCCCGGCACCACGTAATTTTTGCAGACAGCTATCCGCCTGTGCTGCGGGGACGGCGGCCAGCAAGCCGCCGCTGGTTTGCGGGTCGGTCAGTAGCGCCAGTAGTGGATGATGATGAAAGCGTGCTGCAATCCGGCACTCGGTCAGGGCGACATCATTGGCCGGCTTCAGGGTGCTGGTGATGCCGCGGCTGGCCAGTGTCAGTGCGCCCGGCAACAGCGGCACGGCTTCCGCTTGCAGTTCGGCGGCGCAGGATGAGGCCCGGCACATTTCCAGCAGATGGCCAAGCAGACCAAACCCGGTGATATCGGTACAGCACCGTACGCCGCTATCGGCAAAAATCTTTGCCGCTGTGGCATTGCTGGTCAGCATTGATTGCAGGGCGTGGTCCAGTGCCGGTGCCGGCGTCTTCAGTTGCATCATGGCCGCCAGCACAATGCCGGTGCCAACAGGCTTGCTCAGAATCAGTTTGTCACCCGGCAGGGCACCGCCCTTGTGAAACAGGTCGGGCTCCCGGGCGCTGCCGTTGATGGCAAAGCCGGCGGCCAGTTGCGGGCCTTCCAGCGTATGACCACCAAGCAGGCTGCAGCCGGCACGATTGAGTTCGTCGACGGCGGCATACATCAATCGTTTCAGGTCGCGGCCCTGCAACACCTGATGATTGACCGGCAGGCTGACGGTGGCGAGAGCTGAATGCGGTGCTGCATTCATGGCGTAAATATCGCTCAGGCTGTGCAGCACACTGATGCGGCCAAACAGGGCAGGCTCATCAATAAAGGCAGGAAAGTAGTCCTGACTTTGTACCAGTGCCCGGCCGGGCGGCCAGCGAATAACACTGGCGTCTTCGCGGGCATCAATGCCGGCGATAATATCGTCATGCGCCACCGGGTGCAGACCAGTAAGAGCCTGCTGCAGGGCTTCACTGCCAACCTTGGCGCCGCAACCGGCGCAGCGTGGCATGTCATCGTCGGCAGTTACGGTCATTTTTCTTGCTGGCAGATCGGAAAACTTCTGCATAAAGCGCCGATCAATGCGGTCTTTCCAGCGCCACACCCAGGCGCCCTGCACGGTCAGGCCGCCGCGACTGCCGACGGCATGCCGGCTGCCGGTAGCCAGCAGCGACAGGAATTTTTCCTGTGGCTTCCACTGCAACAGCGGTTGGCCACTGATGGCGCGATGAAGGTTGCCAACCAGTGTGTTGGCCTGGCGCACGGCATAGACACCGGCCCGTGGCAGCGGGTGCTGATCAATCAGGGCACAGTCGCCGGCGGCAAACACATTGGCCTGACCGATGGCGCGCAAACTGTGATCGATTCGGATGAAGTTGTCCGGGTCCAGTGCCAGCCCGGAATCTTTCAGCCAGTGGGCGCCGACCGCTCCAGTACACCAGAACAACAGATCAAAGGGTTTTTCCTTGCCGGTGTGTAACAGCCCGGAGCTGACCCGCGAAACCCGGCTGCTTTCCTGCACATGGATACCAGCCTGATGCAGGCGCCTGCGCATCGCCAGTCGTAGGGTCTGTGGGTAACCGCTTAGCAAGTTCGAGGCACAGATCAGGGAAATGTCGGCATGCAATCCGCGTCGGGCCAGCGCGGTGGCAATGGCCAGTGAAATTTCGGTACCGCCGGCGCCACCGCCGACCACGCTGATCCTTACCGCCCTGTCCTGTTGCGGCCAGTGGTCCAGCGCCTGTTGCCAGCGGGCCCGGAAACTGGCCACCGGTTTTACCGGAATGGCGAACTCGCGCGCTCCCGGCACCAGATCCAGCGCCGGCGTGCTACCGATATCCAGACTCAGCCAGTCGTAGTCCAGCGTTGAATTGTCATCCAGCGTCAGTCGGTTCAGGCGACTGTCCAGAGCTGTCACCCGGGCGCGAACAAAGCGTACTCCGGCCCACTGGCACAGCCTGGGCAGGTCAATGTGGGTGTCCTCAAGCTGGTAATGACCGGCAATCAGGCCCGGTAGCATACCGGAGTAGGCCGCCATCGAGTCCGGAGAAACCAGTGTCAGCCGTGTTTCCGGCAGCGGCTTCATCGCCAGCATGCGCAGCGCCAGCGCATGACTGTGGCCGCCGCCGACCAGTACCAGATCCTGCTTTGCGGGGAGGGAATGCACAGGTGCTCCTTGGCTGAAAGCCTCATCATAGCAGTGTTGATTGTTAAGGAAGCCCTGAATAACCCGGAGCGGTCGATCGACCGCGATACGCTCGGGAAAATCGCGGCCGATCGGCCGCTCCT
>JBECKT010000008.1:0-4934 GCA_040235405.1 Alcanivoracaceae bacterium | reverse complement strand
CCGTGGGGATAGCGGTTGTGCTGTAGGAGCCGTCGATCGACGGCGAAGCTTTCGCGGCCGGTCGGCCGCTCCTACGGGGGCATAGCTTACATGCTGGCAATCATGATCCGGCGCTATCGCAAGGGCCAGTCGGTGATGATGCCGGACCGCGACCATTTGCATCACATCTTTATGCGTGCCGGCTTCACTGATCGTGAGGCAATGTTGATCATTACCGGCGCCGGAGCACTGCTGGCTGCGTTGGGGCTGGCCGGTGAATTCCTGAGTATCCCCGAGTGGATCATGTTTGCCGGCATTCTGCTGATTTTTGTGGCGTACAATGTGGCGCTTAATCACATCTGGCGCCTGACGGCCCTGATCCGCCGCAATACTGCCAGCATGTAAGCTATGCCCCGTAGGAGCGGCCGACTGGCCGCGAAAGCTTCGCCGTCGATCGACGGCTCCTACAGCACAACCGCTATCCCCACGGAGCGGCTTCAGCCGCGAAGGTTTATGAAAAAGATTTCGCGGTTAACCCCGCTCCTGCTGGTTCCCATCGCTGCTTTTGCTGCTGATGACCTTGCCCTGCCGGGTTATAGCGGCTTTCTTAATGTGCCTTCTGCCACGGTGCTGAATCACGGCCAGGCGGATGTGCAGTATTCCGACCAGGCCTGGATTGCCGGCGAGTATGGCCATTTTCGCAACGCCGCCGGCGCGGTGGGGGTTTTCCCTTATCTGGAAGTGGGCGGGCGTATCTCGTGGGAGGAAACCCACTCGAATCTGTTTGCTAATGGCCAGGGCCACCGCGACCTGTCGGCCAACTTCAAGGTGCAGGCACCGCTGATTCCGGAAAACTGGTTCACTCTGGCTGTCGGTGCCCAGGATTTTGCCGGCGAAACCGGCGGCTTTGAGTCGGTGTATGTGGTGGCAGGGCGGCAGTTCGGGCCTGTGGAAATGGCCGTGGGCTATGGCCGCCCGGAGGAAGCCGGGCGTTACCTGGACGGTGCCTTCGGTGCGGTTTCCTACCGGCCCACACGCTGGCTGAACCTGATCGCCGAATACGACGCCATGGACGTGCGCCTGGGCGCCGGCCTGACCTCGCCGAAAGGCTGGCTGCCCGGTGGGCTGCAGGTAAAGGGCAAGGTGATGGCGTATGACCGGGGTGATACCGACAACGGCAGGGAGTTTTTCTCGCTGGGCCTTTCCATCCCGCTGGGGGGCAGAGCGCCCGCTGAAGGCGCGGCTTCAGGCGCGGCTTCAGGCGCGAATGTTTTTCCCGAATCGAAGGAAATCGCGGCTGCGGCGGCTCCTGCGGGAGTGGCAGAGCCAGCAGCAGTTGGCCAGATCCTCGTCGCCGCCGGCTACGAGCGTGTCTCGGTGGGTTATGCCGCCTCCCGGCTGACCATCCGCTTCGAGAACAACCTGTTTAACCGCGATGAGCGGGACGCCCTTGCGGATGTGGCGCAGCGCCTGCATGCGGCGCAGATTGGTGAGGCTTCGGTTCGGCTGGTGTTGCTTAACCAGAATATTCCGGTGATGACGCGCATGGCGTTGCTGGAGGGCGAACAGCCGCACCTGGTTTCGGCCAGAGAGCAGGCCTTGCCGCAGCAGTGGGATTTTCAGGGCAGTGCGGGGCCGGTGTGGCGGCCGCGTTTGACCTTGAGCCCGAACCTGACCACCGGCGTGGCGACTGAGTACGGTGTGCTGGATACCTCGCTGGCACTGGGTTCGGAGCTGTCGGCGTCGTTGTGGAGCGGGGCGCTGGCGTCGGTGAGCTGGAATCAGGAGCTCTATTCCAGCGCGGACTTCGACAAGGGCGGGGTGTTCTATGACAGCCGCCAGCGCAGCGGCGTGCGCGAAGCCGAGCTGCAGCAGGCTTTCCGCCTGCATCCGCAGCTGTTTACCGGCTTCTACGCTGGCCGTTACAACACGGATTATTACGGCTGGCTCAATGAGACCCTGCTGCTCAGCCCCGGCCGCCGCCATGCTCTGGGCATGCTCAGTGGCAACTTCCGCCATGTTGACGATGACGCCATCCAGCCGCGCCAGTTGCTGGGCCGCTACACCTACACACACCCCGGCACCGATGTGCAGTTGACCGTGCATGCCGGTGAGTTTTTCGAGGGAGATACCGGGTTCCGTTTTGACAGCCGCTTCTGGTTTGGCGACACCGCTGTGTTGCTCAGCTACAAGAACACTGACGCGGAATTCGTCGGCCTTGGCGTAATGGTTCCGCTGACCCCGCGCAAGGATCGCCAGTTCCGCTACCTGCAAGTGCGCGGCAATCCCGACTGGAGCTACACCATCCAGACCCGGATTAACGAAGATGCCAATATAGTGTCGTTCGGTAGTGCCACCATGGTGCGGCCTGCCAACAGCCTGGAGCGGGTCTACCTGAACCGCTTGAGACCGCTCCGGGGGCCGACATACGGGCCAGTTCCTTTGCATTTACCGGGGGCTCCGTTATAGTGCTGGCATTGCGCCTGCGGTGACTACGCCGGATTCAGGGAGCTTGCGATGACTCGAACCAAGAAGGATGCAGCAATGCGAAATCTGTTTGTCACCACCGTGCTGGCCCCGCTGGTGTTGCTTGCCGGTTGCTCGGACCTCAGCAACAACTTTATTGGTGGCGACTCCAACGGCGTCGTCTATGACGGTTATCTGGCCAATGCGAAAGTGTGCGTGGACGAGATTGTTAACCGCCAGTGCGATGATCCGCCGGAGCCGGCCACCTTTACCGATGCCAACGGTAATTTCGAGCTGAGAAACCTGAGCCCGGCGCAGGCGCTGCTGCCCATCGTTGCCGTGGTTGTCGCTGGCACCATTGATCTGGACACCGGGGCTGCGCCGGACGGGCTGAAGTTTCTGGCCCCGGCAGGCAGCACGGCAGTCAGTGCTTTCAGTACGCTGATCCAGATTCGCATTGAGCAGGAAATCGCTGCCGGCCTGAGCACCGATCCGATTGTGGTGCCAAGCCTGGCCACGCTGAAGGCCCAGGCAATCGCTGCGCTGGCCGTTGAGCTTGGCCTGCCGGCCGGCACCGACCTGACCACCTATGATCCGATTGCGGCCAAGAATGATACCTCGCTGGCGGACGCGGATCGTTTTGTTGCGGCCAAGCTGCATGTCGTTAGCCAGATCCTCAGCGCCCAGATCGTCGAGTTCCTGCCGCAGGCAGAAGCCAATGCGGATCCGGGCGAAGAGTCGGCTGCCTATGCCGCGCTGCTGGCCAACATGGACGCGGCTCAGGTACTGACCGAGCTGGAAACCTACATCGCTGGCAACAGCCTGACCCTGAACGATCTGGTTGCCCCGAGCTTCGATTCGACCGTAGTGCCGGTAACCGATCCGGCGGTGCCCTCGGCTGCAGAGATTGATGACCAGTTCTTCAACGATGCCAATGTGCTGGCCGCCATCAGCGATCTGGCAACGGGCCAGCCCCCGACTACCGGCGCCACCGGCGCCACCGGCCCCTGATCTTTGCACGGTTAGCCGGAAAAGAAGTAAAGCAATAAAAAAACCCGTCACGAGAGTGGCGGGTTTTTTTATGCCGGATTCCTGAAGGTCTTCTCCCTGCAATTTTAGCTACATTGTAACGCAACGTTACATTCCCATCCCGGCGGCGTAGACGTAGGCCGTGATTATCCTGACCTCACGGACATGAACACCGTCAACGAGACCGGCAAGCAAGCCGGCCGGTTCCTGTACCGTACCCATGAAGTGGATAACTGTGGTGCTGTTTGCCGAGGAAGATCCGCAGGGCCGTCTCTATGAAATTATTCTGGACCAGAACAACCCCGGCATCGCAATGGATGTGAAGGACCGGCCGGCAGTTGGCCGCGTTCGTCACGAAGGCATTGAGATCGGCCGCGCTGGCGAGGTTTACGTTATCGACGAACTGAATGGCGGCTCCATCTTCAAGTTCGTTCCGGATGCTTATGGCGATCTGTCCTCCGGTCAGCTGTATGCCTTGAAGGTGAGCGGCATCTCCGATGCCGAGCAGAACTGGAATGGCGACGCAGGCGCCACCGGGATGTTCGAGTGGGTGGCACTGGACCGCACCCAGGTTCAGATCGACGCCAAGGTTGCCGCTGACGCGGTCAACGCCACCGAATATGGCCGCCCTGAGGATATCGAGCGCATCGGCAACACCCTGTATGTTGCGACCACCTCCTCAGACCGTGTTCTGGCAATTGATCTCGATCAACAGATCATCACCACCTTTGTGCAGGATGGTGTCAATGTGCCCGATCAGGATCTGAGCGCTGTGGGCCCGGTGAATAACCCGCCGACCGAGCTGTTCGTGTCCGGGTTTGATGACCCCGATAACCTGGCACAGGGGCCGGACGGTCGGTTGTGGATTGTCGAGGATAATTCACCGTCAGACATCTGGGTGGCCGAGCCGGACCGTGATGGTGACGGCATGGCCGATGCGGTCCACCTGTTCGCATCCCTGCGTGACGGTTTCTGGAGCTGTGATGATGACCAGGGCGGCCAATGCTTCGATTGGAGCGATAACGGCGCTGAGGCCACGGGCATCTATTTCGGCAAGGATCCCAATACCCTGTTCGTTAACATCCAGCACGCCGAGGCCGAGCGTCGCGACGGAACCTGGGCAATTACAAACCGCAACGGTAAAGGCAAGCAGCAGTAAGCCGGACTGCGGAGCAATTTTTGGCACAACCCTTCCTTTTGCGCGGCGCCTTCGGGCGCCGTCTTTTTGTTCGGGGCAAACCCGACACGAATTTGATATCTCTTACGAATCGCTGTTTTTTAGGCCATTATTGGCCGGGCTGATTAGTGTGGAGTTATGCAGGGCGTGAATAAATTTTTTAAAGCAGGTATGCAAGGCGTTGCCGCCGCGATTGTTATTGGCCTGGGCGTTTCGGCCTGGTGGTATTTGCAGCCGCAGGAGTTGCCGGAGGGTTTCGCCGCCGGCAACGGCCGGGTTGAGG
>JBECKT010000174.1:0-11239 GCA_040235405.1 Alcanivoracaceae bacterium | reverse complement strand
CGGTCGGAAACGGTGCGATCCAGATCGGTATTTACGGAGAGGATTAACCGGTCGGTGAGCCCGAAAGGTGCGCCGATCTCGACATTGGCAAGCGCCGAGCCCTGCAGCGTGCTGCCGTAGTACTTCTCGTGGAGGATCAGGGCAGCGCCGACCCGACGTCCCTGCTTGCCGGTCATGGCCAACACCGAATCACCATTGGCAGAACCGGGGCGGATATCAAATGCCGCCTCCAGCCCACGCACCCGGCCCAGATTCTCGACCGCCTGCTCCAGATCCCGCAGATTCAGTAACTTGCCACGACGCACCGGCAACGCCAGCCGCACCTGCCGCGGCGACAGCCCCTCGGCGGTGGTCGCTTCAATCCGGCCGGGGGCCAGCATGAACAGCAGCTGCCCTTCGGCGAGATCCTGTTCGGGAATCAGTACCCGGCTGGTGACATAACCGCGTGCGGTCAGCTCCGCATTAAGCGCACGATGCAACTCGCGCAGCGCCGCCACGCTCAGGCACTGGCCGCGCACTTCAGCAATCAGGGGTTGAAGTCGGGCAAGCAGGACCGGAGCCGGCTCGGCGAGCCATTCAAAGCGGACCGATGATACCGTCACGCAGGGGCCGTCTACTTCCGGCAAGGTCAGCGCCTCCGGCGCCGGCTCTGCCGGCAGATAGATATCCTGCTGACGACGCTCATCACGACGGCGCTGATCTTCCTGAAGTCGGTCGAACAGATCCTGCTCCGGGGTGCGCTCGGCAGCATCCGACAGCGCAGCGCCAGAGAGCGACACGAATACAAGCAACGCGATGAAACAACCGGAACGTCCATGCACGATGATACTTTCTTCCTGAATTCCCCCGACAAGCGCGCGAGAGTATAGTCGCCCACTTGTCAGGGGCCAATGCCATTCACTAATCCATGAACAAAATCAGAATATTTTCTTGCCGGTGGTTACTGTTTCCATTGCTGATGACGATGCTTTTCACTCAGGAAAGCAGCGCTTCCGCAGCGAGATGTCAACGCGATATCACCGAGACATCGAACAAAGATCCCCAAGCGGACCTGAGCAACCTTGTTGCGGCGCTCTCGGGAAAAATGACCGACCAGTCTGCCCGCCTGAATGTTCTGGAAGATGCAACAAAAACACCACCCCGGACACCGGCCGAGATGTTGCTGCAGGATCGCGCCCGTCTTTACCTTTCCGCCATGGAAATTCGTCAACAGAATTTTGATGGCGCACGTGAACGCCTGAAGCTGATTAATACCGGAAGCCCTGTTGCTGCAGAGGCCGGCATGCTGATTGCCGAAAGTTGGAGAATGCAGGGAGACAGCCATGAATCGCTGCGATGGTTTCTACGGGTGGGCCGGCATTTTTCTGACGACAGCAACGCGCTTCATGGGCTACTGCGTGCAGCGGAGTCAATGCAGGAAAGCAATCATCCACGCGAAGCTGCAGCCCTGTATCGCGAAGTGGTCGACAAGGCACTGAATACGGTAAACCTGCTTGAAGCTCTGCCGGCGGATCGTGACGGTATAATCGAAGCGGTATTCTCCCGTCGGCATCCAATGTCCGCAACGTTGCGCCAGAAAATCACCAACGAGATGATCAGGGAAACCTCGAACCTGAGCCAGACCCGACAGGTCTACCGCGAGACAACCCGCGAGTGGCACTGTCTGCTTCAGCAACAACAGCAGCTGGAACTGCAAAGCGAGCGTATTCGCCAACATAGTGACAGATTGACGCAAGCATCCAGACTTGTTGATGAATCAATGTCGGCCCTTGAAGCTGAAATCGCAGCCCTTGAAAAGCAACTGATCAGCAAGGATTTCTCGGCGCCACAAATTGCGATCAGGAAAAGGCTTGGGCAGGCGCGCAATGAAAAAATACAGCTTGGTGCACAGCGGGACTTTATTGACAGAACACGGGGCATGCTGCCGCAAGCTCTGGCGACAACGGAACAGAAACTTCAGGCGATGACGACCTCTTTCTCCGAAATCCGCGAGCAAGCCTCACAGGATTTGTACGATGCAGCGGAGAAAGCCATCAGCACGACGGCGGCGACGTTCCAGAATCTGGCAGGAGAAAGCCAACGGCGGCTCGCCGAAATGCAGATGCAACAGGCGAACCGCCCCTAAGACACCTGCAGAATTGCCATATCTGTCGTAGGAGCGGCCGATCGGCCGCGATTTCTCTGGACAGATCGCGGTCGGTCGACCGCTCCTACGGGTTACTCTCCCTGGATCAGTTCGCTTGCTCACCCGCCTTCGCGTTCAGATACCCGATATAGCGCTCGCGAATCTCTCTTACGTAATTCACCGGCTCGCTACCACGCACATAACCGAACCGGGCATGACGGTAATACTCCGGCCGGGATAGCAGCAGCATGGCTTCCTCGACATGGCCGAACCATTTATCCGGATTCTTGCCCAGCTTCCGCGCCAGTCGCCGGGCATCATGCACGTGAGCATGGCCGGCATTGTAGGCCGCCAGGCTGAAATAGATTCGCTCTTCCAGCGGCAGGCTGTCAGGAAAGCGGTCGTTCAACCAGTCGATAAAGGCAAGGCTGGCAGCGATGTTGGTTTCCGGCTCGTACAGGTTGCGGTAGCCAAACTGTGCCGCCGTACGGGGCATCACTTGCATCAGCCCCAGCGCGCCGGCATGGGATTTTGCCTTCGGGTCAAATCGGCTTTCCTGATACATCTGCGATACCAGCAGTCGCCAGTCAAGAATCTGCTCGCTACTGTGCTGACGCACCAGGTCGTCCCAGGGCGAGATCGGCTTGCCGGGCTCGAGGCGCTGAGCGCGGTACTGGCTGATAAACTTCGGCTCGGCAAAGTACTTGTTCCAGGTCACGTTGTAGTGCAGGCCGCGATAGTGCTTGCCAATAAACCGGTTCAGCTCGGCCAGCAGTTTCGGCTGATTTTCGCGTACCACCCAGCCAATTTCCTTTTCCTCGTCGAGGTCCAGCGCCACTATCAAATCGTCACGGAAAGTGGTTTCCATGGCGACCAGATGGCTGTCCACCAGTGTCAGGTCATATTCCCCGGCAGCCACCGCATCCATCAGCATTTCCGATGTGGCGTTGGCGACGATGGCAATTTTCAGGGCAATACCCTGTTGCTGAAGATCGAGCAGGGTCTGGTAATAACTGTGTTCCGGATTGACCGCAATGGTCTTGCCAGCCAGCGCCGCCGCATCAGCGAGCACCTGGCCATCCTTGCCGGCAACAAACTGCTCGGTAATTTCCAGATAGCGGCGACTGAACTGCCAGCCGCGATCAACCCGCTCGTCGGTGCGAGTGACCGCTGCGGCAATGACATCGCCATAGCCTTCGGACAATGCCTGATACATGGACTCCTGACCATCGCGAACAATGACACTGACCCGCAAACCACGCTGTCGGGCAAACTCACCAATCAGGTCGTAATCAAACCCCATCAACTCGCCACGCCAAAGAAAATAGCTGGCCGGGTTATTCGAGGTAATCACTCTGAGCACACCGGCCTGTTCTATCGCCGGAAAATCGCGGTGCTGTTTTTCGCGCCGCGAAGTAATCACCCGCTGCGCCGTCAGGTATTCGTTCAGGGCACGCTGCAGCTGGTCATTTCCCGGACGCATGGCCCAGCCGATCTCGCGACCCTGACTGACCACCGGGCCAATCCGTACCCCTTCAACCATCGGGACCAACACGTCTGCAATATCGCTGTCCATCAGCGTTGCCTGATAGCTGCCGTTGGCGACGCCGTCAAGCATTTCCCAATCGGTTCGCTCGCCGGATTCAGTTTGCAGGCTGATATGCGGATGACGGGCACTGAGCTGACTCACCGTTTCCTGCCAGGCGGTGCCGGCGGGGACGGCGATCTGCAACGCACCAATATCCTCCAGCGCTTTTGCCGGAGAATCCGTCGGCAATATTAATACTTCATCGACAATGGACAGGGGCACGCTGAACGCCAACAGGTCATCACGAGCGTCGGTGCGGGTCAGGTTGGTAACGATCAGGTCGCCGTGGCCATTCAGTACTGCCTCGGTGAGCGCGTCGAAATCATTCACCAGAACCCATGCCGGCTGCAGGTCAAGAGAACGGGCAAAGGCTTCGGCGGTTTCCCGGTAGCTGGCCAGCGGCAGACCTTCGCGCGGTAGCGAAGGATCTTCATCAAACTTCGGTGCCAGCAGCCGCAGCACGCCGCGCTCGCGCAAGGCTGGCAGGTCGCCGGTTTCGGTGTAGTTGTTGTCAGCATCAATCAGGCTGATACCGGCACCATCAGCGGTGATAGACGGAGCAGGAGACTGGTCACAGGCTGCCGCCATCAGTACTAACAGCAGCACAGAAATCCTTGATAAAACTGCCATGCAATCCCCCCTTTTAGAGAACGCTCTGAATAACCCGTAGGAGCGGTCGATCGACCGCGATCAACACCAGAAGAATCGCGGCCGATCGGCCGCTCCTACGACAGATGTGGCCGTTATTCAGAGGTTCCCCAGGCCTGTTTCAACCGAGTATGCCACAGCCTCGGCAGATTCCATGACAAGCCGCGGCCACCTCTTCTACACTGCCCGCATCGACAAGGAGACACAAATGCGAATCACTTTTGCTGTGCTGGCCGCGCTAGTGGCCTATCTGCTGTTCTGGCCGGTACCAATTGAACCCGTGGCCTGGCAGGCGCCCACTGCGCCGACGTTGACTGGCGACTACGCGATCAATAACCGGCTCGCCGGGGTGACCCGCCTTGGCGTGAACCAGGGCAACGGCCCGGAAGATGTGGCGGTGGATGCCGCCGGCAACCTGTTTGTCGGCTATGACGATGGCCGGCTGGTGCGCTTCGATGCCGACGGCAATAATCCGGATCTGCTTGCCAATACCGCAGGCCGGCCGCTGGGGCTGGATTTCGACAATGACGGCAACCTGATCGTCGCTGACGGCTATAAAGGCCTGCTGCGTGTTGCCATGTCGGGCAAAATTGAGGTGCTGGCCGCGGAAGCCGATGGCACCCCTTTTCTGTTCACCGATGATGTCGATGTTGCCGCAGACGGCCGCATTTATTTCAGCGATGCATCAAGCAAGTTCGGCCCGGCGATGAAAGCCCGCGACGATGTGCTGGAGCATGGTGGCCACGGTCGCCTGCTGCAGTTCGATCCTGCCACCGGCGTAACTACCACGCTACTTGATGGTCTGCAGTTTGCCAACGGCGTCGCCGTGGCGCCGGATCAGCAATCAGTGCTGATTACCCAGACCGGCAGTTACAACATTGTTCGCTACTGGATCGAAGGTGAACGCGCCGGCGAGCATGAAATCTTTTTCGATAACCTGCCCGGCATTCCGGACGGCATGTCGAGCAACGGCCGAGATACTTATTGGGTTGCGCTCTATGGGCCGCGCAACGCGCTGCTCGATGCGATGTCGAACTGGCCGTTGCTGCGCAAGATGGCCTTCCGCTTGCCGATGTGGCTGCAACCGGAACCGGCACCCCATGCCTTCGTGCTCGGCCTGTCCCTTGACGGCAGCGTGACCAACAACCTGCAACATTTCGGGCCGGACAGCTTTCACCCGATTACCAGCGTCGAGGAAGCGAACGGCAAACTGTATCTCGGCAGCCTGACGCAGCCGGCCTTTGCCGTAATCGACGCTCCCGCAGGAGTCAGTGCCAATGACTAAGGTCGCCTTTGTCGGTCTCGGCGTAATGGGTTACCCGATGGCCGGGCACCTGCAGGCCGCCGGCTATTCCGTCACCGTGTATAACCGCACCGCTTCCACTGCCGTAGCCTGGGTGGCTGCGCATGGCGGCCAGCAGGAGGCAACACCGGCTGCAGCCGCAACCGGCGCTGATTATGTGATGACCTGCGTTGGCAATGACGATGATCTGCGCGCCGTGGTACTGGGCGATCACGGCGTGCTGGCCGGCATGTCTGCGGGCTCGGTATTGATTGATCACACCACCGCCTCCGCCGCCGTGGCGCGAGAGCTGGCCGCGGCCGCCACCGGACGCGGCGTGGCCTTTATCGACGCCCCCGTCTCCGGCGGCCAGCAGGGCGCGCAGAACGGCGCGCTGACGATTATGTGCGGCGGCGAAACCGATGCCTTCGAACGCGCTGCCGCAGTGATGCAAGCCTATGCCAAAGCCATTACCCACCTCGGCCCGGTCGGCGCCGGCCAGCTCACCAAGATGGTCAACCAGATCTGTGTCGCCGGCGTGCTTCAGGGTCTGGCCGAAGGCATGAACTTCGCCGCCCGGGCCGGGCTGGACGTGCAGAAAGTTATCGACGCCATCTCCCAGGGCGCCGCCAGCAGCTGGCAGATGATAAACCGGCACAAGACCATGATTGCCGGCGAATACGAGCACGGCTTTGCCATCGACTGGATGCGTAAGGATCTCGACATCGTGCTGGCCGAGGCCGCCGCCAATGGCGCCGACCTGACGGTGACCGCGCTGATCAATGACTACTACCGGGAAGTGCAGGCCATGGGCGGCGGCCGCTGGGATACCTCAGCACTGTTGAAACGCCTCACGTAGGAGCCGTCGACCGACGGCGAAGCCCTTTCGCGGCTGGTCAGCCGCTCCACAAACGGCGGCACCAAACCGTAGGAGCCGTCGACCGACGGCGAAGCTTTTCGCGGCCGATCGGCCGCTCCTGCATGTGTGGGGATTTGTGCGATACTGCGCCACCATTTTTCCAGCCCCGGGGAGCCCCTGATGTTCAAGGTTAACGAGTATTTCGACGGCAAGGTCAAATCCATCGCCTTTCAGACCACCACCCTGCCAGCCACCGTCGGCGTCATGGCGCCGGGCGAATATGAATTCGGCACCAACATTCGCGAAACCATGAAAGTGATCAGCGGCGCCCTGACAGTGAAACTGCCGGGCAGCGACAACTGGGAAGTGTTTGCCGCCGGCAGCGAGTTTGTTGTCGCCGCCAACGTGAAATTCCAGCTCAAGGTGGCAGAGGATACCGCCTACCTTTGTATTTACGGCTGAGCTTCAGTTAAGCAAGTCTGAATAACCCGTAGGAGCGGCTGACCAGCCGCGAAAAGGCTTCGCCGTCGATCGACTGCTCCTACAACTCAATCTCGCCAAGCTCACTAAACGTCTTCCGTAATCCCATCGACCACGCCTCCCGCAACTGCTGAAACCCGGCGTGACTCTCATTGATATCGAAATACTCGCTCGACGAAAACGAATCGCGCCGATAAATCAGCAAATCCAGCGGCATCCCCACCGACAGATTCGAACGGATGGTCGAATCCATGCTGATCAACGCACACTTCACCGCATGTTCAATCGGCGTGCCGAAACTGATCACCCGATCAATGATCGGCTTGCCATACTTGATCTCGCCAATCTGGAAATATGGCGTGTCCATAGTCGACTGAATAAAATTGCCCTCGGGATAGATATGGTAAAGCTCCATATCCTGCCCCTTGATCTGACCGCCAAGAATAAAGTTGCTGCCAAAGTCCACCGCCGACTGCTGCTTGCCATTGTCGCGACTGATCACCTCACGAATAGTGGCGCCAATCAGCTCGGCCACCTCGAACAGTGAACCCTGGTTGAACAAATTGGCAACGTCATGACCCAGCCGGGTACGCAGCAAACTGAGCACGCTCTGGGTAGTCGCCAGATTGCCGGAGCTCAACAGCACAATCAGCCTCTCACCGGGCTGACTGAAACTGTGCAGCTTGCGAAAAGTGGCAATGTGATCGACCCCGCCATTGGTGCGAGAGTCCGCCAAAAACACCATGCCGGCCGACAGCCGCATGGCCACACAATAGGTCATACTTCACTCCCGGACAGGACTGCCCTGCCCGACAAAATCCGTTACTGATCCGCCTGCCCGTCGCTGCGCTCGACCAGCGCAAAAGCATGCATGCTCTCTTCACCACCGCCATAGCGTACGCCGCGAACCGGGCAGGCATCCAGATAATCCAGCCCTACCGCCAGTTTCAGGTGATGGGTGGGCTCACACACCTGATTGGTGATATCGAAGGTATGCCAGCGATCACCCAGCCAGACCTCTGCCCAGGCATGGCTGGCAACGTGGGAGCTGTCATTGGTGTACAGGTAGCCACTGACATAGCGGGCCGGAATCCCCAGCACCCGGCAGCAACTGAGAAACACATGGGTATGATCCTGACAGACACCACGCCCGGCGGAAAACGCCTCGGTAGCGGTGCTGCTGACCATGGTCGAGCCGGGCACATAGGGCATCAGTTCCAGTAACGCAGCACTCAGCTCGGACAGCCTCTGCAGCTCCGGCCGGCCGGCAAAACGCTCGGCGAAATCACGAATCAGCGGATCCGCCCGGGTAATCCGGGTAAAACGCTGATAGATCAGCGGCGACAGGCGCTGATCATCATCCTCACGCTGCTCATCGATTATCTCGACCTCGCCACGGGCAGCGATGCTAATAGCGTCGTGGGGACGATCCAGCGTCAGCACATGGAGGATATTGCCGAAGGCATCCGTGCTACGCGGAGCCGCCTCCGGCATCGACAGATCCCAGCTGATCACCCGCTGCCGCGATGAAGTCTTCGGTGTCAAGCGCAGATACTGCGTGCTATGCACTACCGGCTTCTCGTAGCAGTACTCGGTACGGTGCTCAATCAACAGCTTCATACAACCTCCAGATACTCACGGCGCAGGGTGTCCGCCAGCTCATTGATACGACGCAAAAAATCACTCAGATATTCATTCACGCCAACCTCCATGATGTGATGAATATCACCATACTGAAGCCGGGCAAACAGCACGGCAGCCTGACGCTTGGCGTTGAGACCGGCATTGCCTTCAATCGTCGGCAACAACTCGCACAGCATTTCGACACAGGAACGCAGTGACCGAGGCACTTCGGCGCGCAGAATAAGAAGCTCGACAATATGATCAAACTGCAGGCTGTCACTGTAGATCTCGCGATAGGCCTCAAAGGCGCCAACCGAGCGCAGCAACGCATTCCAGCGATAGAATTCCACCGCCGTAGTGCCCGGCGCAATATCAACCTGTTCACGACCACCGAGAATGCGGGCAGTGTTATCGGCCCGCTCGATAAAGGTACCGATACGCAGAAACCGGAACGCATCATTACGCATGATGGTGCCGTAGGCAGCACCGCGAAACAGGTGCGAACGCTGCTTGACCCAGTCGAAGAAGGTGGATACACCGATACTGAGCAAACCGGCACTGCTCATGTCCTGCAGCTCAATCCAGGTGGTATTGATGCTCTCCCACATCTCCGAGGTAATCTTGCCTCGTACCGCATGGGCATTCTCACGCGCCACTCGCAAGCTGTTATAGATGCTGCCGGGGTTGTCCTGATCGAAAGTGAAAAAGTGCAGGACGTTATGCACCTGAAGCGTACCGTAACGCTCGGCATACAACTCTTTGGCGCCGCTGATTTCCAGTGGTGTACTCAGTTCATCCCGGGCCGTCACCGAAAACGGAATCAACGACATGTTCCAGGCCACATCCAGCATCCGCGCGGTATTTTCGGCACGCTCCAGATAGCGTGATAACCAGTAAAGCTCGGCAGCGGTGCGACTCAGCATGATGTCGCCTCCAGCACCCAGGTGTCTTTGGTGCCGCCGCCCTGCGACGAGTTCACTACCAGCGAACCTTCCTGCATCGCCACCCGGGTCAGACCTCCCGGCACCATGCGGATCTCGCGACCACTGAGCACAAACGGTCGTAAATCAATATGCCGCGGGGTGATGCCGGTTTCGGTAAAGATCGGACAGGTGGAAAGCGACAGCGTCGGCTGAGCGATATAGTTATCCGGCCGCGCCACCAGTCGCTCGCGGAACAGGGCAATCTGCTCCTTTGTACTCAACGGCCCCACCAACATACCGTAGCCGCCGGCACCATGAACCTCCTTGACCACCAGCTCGGGCAAATGCTCCAGCACATAACCGAGATCCTGTTCACTCCGACACGACCAGGTCGGCACATTTTTCAGCAGCGGTTCCTCATCGAGATAGAAGCGGATGATCTCCGGCACATACGGATAGACCGATTTGTCATCGGCCACACCGGTACCGACTGCATTGGCGATTGAGACATTGCCTTCACGATAGACCGACAACAAACCCGGCACACCAAGCATGGAGTCCTGGCGGAATGCCAGCGGATCAAGATAGTCATCATCAATGCGTCGATAGATCACATCGACACGCTGCGGCCCAGCCGTGGTGCGCATATAGACATGGCTGTCCTTGACGAACAGGTCCGGCCCCTCGACCAGCTCGATACCCATTTGCTGGGCGAGAAAGGCATGCTCGAAATAGGCGCTGTTGTATCGCCCCGGCGTGAGCAGCACGACATTGGGATGACTGACATGGCTGCCCTGCTGCAGCGTTTCCAGCAGCAGTGATGGATAGTGATCCACCGGCGCCACCGGATTGCCGGAAAACAGTTCCGGAAACAAGCGCATCATCATGCGCCGGTTCTCGATCATGTAACTGACCCCGGACGGGGTACGCAGGTTGTCCTCAAGCACATACCAGTCGCCCTTGTTGTCGCGAATAAGATCGACACCGCTGATGTGCGCATAGACATCGTTGGGCAGGTTCACGTCCTGCATGCAGGGCTGGTAATGGGCATTGCGGAAAATCTGCTCAGCCGGCACGCGGCCGGCCTTGATAATGTTCTGGTCGTGATAGATATCGTGCAGAAACAGGTTCAGCGCCTGGACCCGCTGGCGAATACCTTTTTCCAGCCAGGCCCACTCGACAGCAGGGATAACCCGTGGCAGGGAATCAAAAGGAATCAACCGTTCGGTACCACGTGACTCGCCGTACACGGCGAAGGTAATCCCGACCCGGTGAAACAGCAGCTCCGCTTCACGGCGTTTGCGCTCCATCTCTTCCGGCGGGCGTTTGTTGAGCCAGTGCCAATAGGCAGCGTAGTGCTCTCGCACCCGGCCATCGGCGAGCAGCATTTCATCAAAGATCCCGTTTCCGGGCAGCTTGGCGGGGAACATCTGATCACCCTGCAGTGGTTGTCATCCTGACTCTGCAAGGGTCGCGCCAGAACGGGGCGCAGCGCAATCGGGCATCCTGACTGGGTTCTGACCAGCCATACGAAGAAATCGGCACCAACCTGGTGCATTGAGAGAGCGAGACCACTGGGATAGTGCAAGGTGGTCAGGCCACCTTCACTGTCGTGCCAGAGCGTGGCTTGGGAGAAAAGCACCAACTTCACTACCGTGCCAGGGCGCAACCGCCACCACATCCTCCGGGCTGACTGTTACGCTTCGCTCCA
>JBECKT010000072.1:0-27791 GCA_040235405.1 Alcanivoracaceae bacterium | reverse complement strand
GCTTAAGTCATGCTCAGCAAAACCATAATCACTCAATGAATGACTCGATAGTGCTGATATCTTTTTTGAAGATATCGCCCCATCAGAGCTCACACGTTTGTCTGCCTGATTGTTAAAGAGCTGCGGGAGCTTCCCGCGTCGACTGGCGTCACCGCCGTCGTGGGAGCGCATTCTATGGAGCGGCGCTCAGGAGTCAACAACTTTTTCATCAACTCTTTATCGTTCGGTCATGAAACAGCCAATCAGAGCAGGAATGGTGTTTTTTCAGGCAAATAACGCCTGAAAACCGACCTGCCGCCAATCCTCAGTGGGCTGCCCCTCGCTGCCGGAAGCGGCGCACCAGATCCAGAATAACGCCACTGCTTGCATAGGTAACGCCAACTGCAAGTAACACCAGCGGCGGGTCAAGGACGATAATGGCGAAGGCAATAATCACCCCGAGCAGAGCCCTGACCGGGACCCGGCCAATGTGGTACTCCTTGAAACTCTGGTAGCGCACTGAAGAAACCATCAACAGGCCGGCACTGGCCGTCACAAACGCCACCAGCAGCCCGACATCTGCCCCTTCGACACCCTTGACTGCGCCGAGCCAGACCATGGTCGCTACCAGCCCGGCCCCGCTCGGGCTGGGAAGGCCGGTGAAATAACGTTTGTCGGATGTTTCCGCCTGCACATTGAAACGCGCCAGCCGCAGGGCGGCGCAGGCAACGTAGATGAATGCAGCCGCCCAGCCAAGCTTGCCAAGACCGGTCAGCGCCCAGGAGTAGGCCACCAGCCCAGGGGCAACGCCAAAAGCGACACAATCCGACAGGGAGTCATACTCGGCGCCGAACCTGCTCTGGGTGTTGGTCATGCGGGCCACGCTGCCATCCAGACCATCAAGGATACCGGCCACCACAATGGCGATGGCGGCATACTCGAACTGCCCGTTCATGGCTGCCACAATGGCATAGAAACCGGCAAACAGGGCCCCGGTGGTGATCAGATTAGGTAGCAGATAGACGCCCTTGTGACGCACTCCCTGACGGGTATGATCCGCCTCAATCACCTCAAACTCATGCTCGTCCGGCTTCTCGACCGACTTATCCAGCTGCTCACTCATCGACTCTTCCTCCGTCCCAAAGTCTAACCCGCCAGGCCGCATTATCCTCTGCCGGCATACAAAAAACGCGGCCAGGGCCGCGTTTTCCAAGACATCCGACAGGCCGGATCAGTTCTTGCTCTTGTCGATGATCTTGTTGGCCTGAATCCACGGCATCATACCACGCAGCTTCTCACCCACCTGCTCGATCGGGTGCGCCGCGTTGTTGCGGCGATACGCCGTCATCGACGGGTAGTTATGCGCGCCTTCGGCGATGAACATCTTGGCATACTCACCGTTCTGAATGCGCTTCAAGGCATTACGCATGGCCGCACGGGACTGATCGTTGATAATCTCGGGGCCAGTCACATACTCGCCATATTCGGCATTGTTGGAGATCGAGTAGTTCATGTTGGCAATGCCGCCCTCGTACATCAGGTCGACAATCAGCTTGAGCTCGTGGAGACACTCGAAGTAGGCCATCTCCGGGGCGTAGCCGGCTTCTACCAGCGTCTCGAAGCCGGCCTTGACCAGCTCCACCGCGCCGCCGCAAAGAACGGCCTGCTCGCCGAACAGATCGGTTTCGGTCTCGTCTTTGAAGGTGGTTTCGATGATTCCGGTACGGCCACCACCAACGCCTGAAGCATAGGACAGAGCCAGCTGCTTGGCATTGCCGGAAGCGTCCTGATAGATAGCGATCAGATCAGGAATACCGCCACCCTTGACGAACTCGCTACGCACGGTGTGGCCCGGCGCCTTGGGCGCGATCATGATGACGTCGAGATCGGCGCGCGGTACCACCTGATTGTAATGGATGGCAAAACCATGGGCGAACGCCAGAGTGGCGCCCTTCTTCAGGTTCGGCTCAACCTCGTTGCGGTACAGCTGGGACTGAAACTCGTCCGGGGTCAGGATCATGACCACGTCAGCCCACTGCACCGCTTCCGGCACCGGCTTGACGGTCAGGCCGGATTTCTCGGCTTTGGCCGCAGAAGCCGAACCCGGGCGCAGACCGACAACAACGTCAACGCCGGAGTCTTTCAGGTTATTGGCATGGGCATGACCCTGCGAGCCGTAGCCGATGACGGCCACTTTCTTGCTCTTGATGATGGAAAGATCGCAGTCTTTGTCGTAGTAAACTTGCATGGTTTTTCCCCTGTGGACTCGCCGCCGGCATTCGTTAAGGCGGCGAATAATACGATTCTGCCGGCGATTACTCCACCACCGGCCCGCAAATCAGATATTCAGTACCTTTTCACCCCGGGCAATACCGGAGACCCCGGTCCGCGCCACTTCCAGCACCTGGGCGTCGCCGATGGTGCCAATGAAGGCATCCAGCTTGTCCGAGGTGCCGGCCAGCTGCACGGTGTAGACCGAGCTGGTCACATCGACGATCTGGCCACGGAAAATATCTACCGTGCGCTTGACCTCGGCACGCTGGGCCCCGGTAGCCTTGATCTTGACCAGCATCAGCTCACGCTCGATATGGGCGCCTTCAGTCAAATCCACCAGCTTGACCACCTCGATCAGCTTGTTCAGGTTCTTGGTAATACGCTCAATCTGCCGGTCATCGCCAAAGGTGGTCAGGGTCAACCGGGACAAAGTCTTGTCCTCGGTCGGCGCCACCGTCAGCGTCTCGATGTTGTAGCCGCGCTGGGAGAACAAACCGACCACGCGGGACAGCGCGCCCGGCTCGTTTTCCATCAGGATCGAAATAATCCGTCTCATGATCAGGTCCGCTCCGTTTTGCTGAGCCACATATCGCGCATCGCGCCATCGGCAATGTGCATCGGATAAACGTGCTCGCTCGGATCCACATAGATATCCATGAACACCAGACGATCCTTCAGGGAGAACGCTTTCTCCATGGCCGCATCCAGATCCTCAATGCGATCAACGCGCATACCGACATGGCCATAGGCTTCGGCCAGACGCACAAAGTCCGGCAGCGAATCCATATAGGACTGGCTATGGCGGCCACCGTACTGCATGTCCTGCCACTGCCGCACCATGCCCAGGGCCTGGTTATTGATGTTGATGACCTTGATCGGCAAGCCGTACTGCAGGCAGGTGGACAGCTCCTGAATGTTCATCTGGATCGAGCCTTCACCGGTGACGCAGGCAACCGTCGCGTTCGGGAATGCAAACTGCACGCCCATCGCCGATGGCAAACCAAAGCCCATGGTGCCGAGGCCACCGGAGTTGATCCAGCGACGCGGCTTGTCGAACTTGTAGAACTGGGCGGCAAACATCTGGTGCTGGCCAACATCCGAGGTCACATAGGCATCGCCTTTGGTGGCGCGATACAAGGCCTCCACCACCTGCTGTGGCTTCATCGGGCCAGCGCCGTTGGTCTCGTAGCGCAGACCGTGATACTCACGCCAACCCTGAATTTCCTGCCACCAGCGCTCCAGTGCTTTTTCATCCGGACGCTCGGCGGATTCCTCCACCATCGCCACCATATCTTCCAGTACCTGCTTCACCGGACCGACGATCGGGATATCAGCGCGAACGTTCTTGGAAATCGTCGCCGGGTCAACATCGACATGAATGATGGTCGCACCCGGGCAGAATTTCTGCGTGTGATTGGTGACACGGTCATCAAAACGCGCCCCCACCGCAACAATCAGATCGCTGCTGTGCATCACCATGTTGGCTTCATAGGTGCCATGCATGCCGAGCATACCGAGGAACTGCCTGTCTGAACCCGGATAAGCACCAAGCCCCATCAAGGTATTGGTTACCGGGAAGTTCAGCAGCTGCGCCAGCTTGGTCAGATGCTCGCTGCCTTCACCCAGAATCACCCCGCCGCCGGCGTAAATAACCGGCCGGCGAGCTTTCATCATCTCGTCAACAGCCTTGCGGATCTGCCCGGAGTGACCACGCGCCACCGGCGAATAGGAGCGCATTTTGACTTTTTTCGGATACTCGTACGGCAACTTGACCAGCGGGCTGGTCTTGTCCTTCGGGATATCAATCAACACCGGACCGGGGCGGCCGGTGGTGGCGATGTAGAACGCCTTCTTGATCATCTCCGGGATGTCTTCAACGTTGCGCACCGAGAAACTGTGTTTCACGATCGGCCGACAGACACCAACCATGTCGGTTTCCTGAAAGGCGTCATCACCAATCCAGTCAGAACGAACCTGACCGGACAGCACGACCATCGGAATGGAATCCATGTAAGCAGTGGCAATACCGGTGACCGCATTGGTCGCGCCGGGGCCGGACGTCACCAGCACCACACCGGGCTTGCCGGTAGCGCGGGCATAACCGTCTGCCGCATGAGTTGCCGCCTGCTCGTGACGGACCAGAATATGTTGCACCTTGTCCTGCTGGAACAAGGCGTCATAGATGTGGAGAACGGCACCCCCGGGGTAGCCGAAAATGATCTCCACTCCTTCATCCTGCAAAGCGCGGACAATCATCTCCGCACCAGATAACTTTTCCACAGTGAAGCCCTCTGCTGGTCAAACCACTTCAGCCGGCACGGCGGCGCCGTCCAGCTCTGGCATTTTCCATCGTCGGTTTTCTCGTCTGCGAAAGAAAAGCGCTGCTGGGCTTTCCGTCATGCCGGGCGGAGGTTGACCGCGTCGGAGCAGACTGTGGGGATGGTGTGGCAGTGTCACTGCTGGGACGCCGCGGTAACGACGCCCGGATTCCCGGCCGGTCCGTCACGGGGGTGGTGCGACGGTCGGTCTCGAACTCCGGAGACCGGCAATTCTGGCAGATTCGCCCGTGTTGTCAAACAGTTGCCGCCCGGCCGGGGTTGCCGCCACCGGCCCGGGCAGGGCATTCTAGGCGCATCAGGCACTTTACTTACGGAGAAACCATGGCCCGGCCCACCCGACTACTGATTACGGTAATGATCGGCTCCCTGCTGTGCAGCCCGGTGCTGGCCGCCAAGTTCTACCGCTGGACCGACGACAAGGGCGCTACCCATTACACCCAGACCCCGCCGCCCGAGGGCACTCAGGGCAAGGAAGTCCGCATTCATGGTGGCGCCTCATCGGATCAGGAGGAGGAGCTGCAGCGGCTTGAGCAACAACGTCAGCAGGCGGAGGCCGCGCGCAAGCGGCAAGCAGAGCAGGCCGCCGAGGCCCAGCGCGAAAAGGAGAAGCCGGCAGAAGTCAGCCAGGAAAGATGCGAGCAGCACCGCAAGAATCTGGACGAGCTGCGTAACAAGCCTGTGGTTCGGGCCACCGATCCGGCCACCGGGGAAGTCACTACGCTGGATGCCGAGGCCCGGCAAAAGATGATTGATGACACCCTGACGGCGCTGGAAAAGTGCGACTGAACAGCTAATCCGCAAGCCATAAAAAAGGCCGTCGTTGACGGCCTTTTTTATGGCTTGATCCGGAGCTCAATGAGCCTTGCCGAAGCTTAGCTGATCACCATCCACCTCGACCCTGACCGTGTCTCCGGGGGCATAGCTGCCCGCCAGAATGCGCTGGGCCAGCGGATTCTCGATCCGCTGCTGGATCGCCCGCTTTAATGGCCGAGCCCCGTACACCGGGTCATACCCAGCCGCCACCAGCAGGTCCAGCGCCGCATCAGACAGCACCAGCTGCAAATCCCGTTCGCCCAGACGGCGGCGCAGACCATCAAGCTGGATGTTGGCGATACCATGAATCTGGTCGCGGGCCAGCGGATGGAATACCACCACTTCGTCAATCCGGTTGATGAACTCGGGACGGAAGTGACCACCGACCACATCCATCACCGCCGACTTCATCCGCTCGTAGTTTTCTTCACCAGCCATGCGCTGGATCAGATCGGAACCGAGGTTCGAGGTCATCACCACCACCGCATTGCGGAAGTCGACAGTGCGGCCCTGACCATCCGTAAGGCGGCCATCATCAAGCACCTGCAACAGGATATTGAACACATCCGGGTGCGCTTTCTCGACCTCGTCAAGCAGCAGTACGGCATAGGGACGACGGCGCACCGCTTCGGTCAGATAGCCGCCTTCCTCGTAGCCGACATAACCCGGCGGCGCGCCGATCAATCGGGCAACGGAATGCTTCTCCATAAATTCGGACATATCGATCCGCACCATGGCCTCTTCGGTATCGAACAGAAACTCGGCCAGCGATTTGCACAGCTCGGTTTTACCAACCCCGGTCGGCCCGAGGAACAGGAACGAGCCATTCGGTCGATTCGGATCGGACAGCCCGGCACGGGACCGGCGCACCGCATTGGCCACCGCCTGTACCGCTTCATCCTGACCAACGACGCGTTTGTGCAGCGCATCTTCCATCCGCAGAAGTTTATCGCGCTCGCCCTCCAGCATTTTCGACACCGGAATGCCAGTCCACTTCGACACCACCTCGGCAATTTCCTCGTCGCTAACCTTGTTACGCAGCAGTTGTGTTTCCACTTCGGCACCCTGTGCTTCCGCCAGCTTGCGCTCCAGCGCCGGAATCACGCCGTACTGCAGTTCCGACATACGACTCAGGTCGCCGGCACGACGGGCCTGATCCATTTCCACCCGGGCCTTTTCCAGATCTGCCTTGTAATTCTGGGCGCCGGCCAAGGTTGCCTTTTCGGCATCCCAGATTTCGCGCAAGTCAGCATATTCTTTTTCCAGTCGGCCGATATCTTCTTCCAGCTTGTCGAGCCGCTTCTTGCTGGCCTCATCGGTTTCCTTGCGAACTGCCTCGCGCTCCATTTTCAGCTGGATAAGCTTGCGATCCAGGCGATCCATTTCCTCCGGCATGGAATCGATTTCCATGCGGATCCGACTGCCCGCTTCATCAATCAGGTCGATGGCCTTGTCCGGCAGCTGCCGGTCGGTGATATAGCGCTGGGAAAGCTTCGCTGCGGCAATAATTGCACCATCGGTAATTTCCACGCCATGATGCACTTCATAGCGCTCTTTCAGGCCGCGCAGAATGGCAATGGTGTCTTCCACCGAAGGCTCTTCCACCAGCACCTTCTGGAAGCGCCGTTCCAGCGCGGCATCCTTCTCAATGTACTGGCGATATTCATTCAGCGTAGTAGCGCCAACACAGTGCAACTCGCCTCGCGCCAGCGCCGGCTTCAGCATATTGCCGGCATCCATGGCGCCATCAGCCTTACCGGCGCCGACCATGGTGTGTATCTCGTCAATAAACAGAATGACGCGACCTTCCTGTTTGGCCAGCTCATTCAGCACCGCCTTCAGGCGCTCTTCGAACTCACCGCGATATTTTGCTCCGGCAATCAATGCAGCCATATCGAGCGACAACACCAGCTTGTCTTTCAGACCCTCTGGCACCTCGCCGTTAACAATTCGCTGGGCCAGACCTTCAACGATCGCCGTTTTACCAACGCCCGGCTCACCAATCAGCACCGGATTGTTCTTGGTGCGACGTTGCAGCACCTGAATGGTCCGGCGGATTTCATCGTCACGACCGATGACCGGATCGAGCTTGCCCTCTTCCGCCCGCTTGGTCAGATCAACCGTGTATTTGTCCAGCGCTTCGCGCTTGTCTTCGGCATTGGGATCGTTCACCGACTCGCCTCCACGCAGTTCATTGATTTTCTCCGCCAGCACTTTTTTAACCACGCCAACGCGGGAAAGAATCTTGCCGAGCTCACCGCTGTCATCACAGGCTGCCAGCAGTATCGCCTCACTGGAAATGTACTGATCACCACGCTGTTGCGCCTCGCGATCAGCCAGGTTGAACAGCCGGCTCAGATTCTGTGACACCTGCACATCACCGCTGAACGGCTTGACCACAGCAAGGTTATCCAGCGCCAGCTGCAGTGCGGTTTCGAGATCACCGACATTGATCCCGACCCGACCGAGTAACGGCCGGGCACTGCCGCCCTGCTGACGCAACAGCGCCAGCATCACGTGCACCGGCTCAATGGTGGAATGGCTACGCCCGACCGCCAGCGACTGAGCCTCGCCGATGGCTTCCTGAAGACGTGCAGTAAATTTGTCGAAACGCATGATGTGCCTCTCCCGGCCACTCTTCCGATGTCGCCTAGATGCGGGCGAATTTCATGGTTTCAAGCAGAACAGAACAGAACGACTTAGTCCTTGAGCCAGATCAGGGTGGCGAAGCGACCAGTCTGGTTGTCGCGGCGGTAGGAGTAATAGTCATCCGTCAGACAGTGGGTGCACAGGTCGCCACCCTGAATATCGGCAATGCCGGCAGCCTGCAGGCGCTGCCGGGCCAGACCGAACAGGTCCATGCGCCAGTGGCCGGGGCCGTCATCAAGAAACTGCATTGCCGCTGCCGGATCTTGCCTCAGAAAGGCGGCCCGGACCTCGTCACCAACCTGATAACAACGCTGACAGATCGCCGGGCCGAGCCAGACCGACAGCGGCTCGCCACCCGGCGCCAGTTGCGCCGTGCCCTGCTCAAGGATGCCGTCCAGCAAGCCGCGCCAGCCGGCATGAAACGCACCCACCGCCGAGCCGTCCTGACGTGCTATCAGCACCGGCAGGCAGTCCGCCGTCAGCACCACGCAAGGCTCACCGGATTGGCTGCTCCAGACGCCATCGGCACGACGGTCAGCATCACCGAAGCGCACCACCCGGACACCGTGTATCTGGGTCAACCAGTGCGGCGGCTTGTCACTACCGATCTGGCGGTGCACATGGGCGCGGGCCTGAGCGACCCGTTCCAGATCATCACCACAGTTACTACCCAGATTGAATCCATGCCAGGGCGCCGGTGAAAACTGCCCCCGGCGATTGGTGACTAGCGCCTGCACGCGCGGATGCGGGTGCCAATCCGGCGTCAGCCATTGCTCCCTGTCAGGCAGCGCCACTTTCATCCCGGTCCCGGCGCAGCACGGCCAGTAACGCTTCCATATCGGCCGGCAAGGGCGACTCGAAACGCATTTCCTCATCAGTGTCCGGATGCATCAGGCCAAGACGACGGGCATGCAGTGCCTGACGGGGAAACTTGTGCAATGCCTCGCGCAATTCCGCACTGGCCCCTGCCGGAAAGCGCAGCCGGCCGTAGGTCGGATCGCCCACCAAGGGGTAGCGGATATGGGTCATATGTACACGGATCTGGTGAGTGCGGCCGGTCTCCAGCTGCACCTTGACCAGAGTATGGCCGCGGAACCGCTCGGTAACGCGATAGTGGGTCACGGCCGGTTTGCCGGACGGCACCACTGCCATACGCTTGCGATCGGTCGGATGCCGGCCGATCGGCGCATCGACCTTGCCGCCACCGGTCATCAGCCCCTGCACCACCGCTTCATATTCCCGATACAGACTCTTGTCCTGCAGCTGGGCCACCAGTGAAGCGTGCGCCTCCAGCGTTTTCGCCACCACCATCAGGCCGGTGGTATCCCGATCAAGGCGATGGACAATGCCGGCCCGGGGCAGATTCGCCTGAGTCGCATTGTGATGGAGCAAACCATTCAGCAGGGTGCCCGCCGCATGACCCGCGGCCGGATGTACCACCAGACCGGCAGGCTTGTCGATCACCAGCAGGTGATCATCCTCGAACACCACCTTGATGCTGATCGGCTCGGCCTCATCCTCGACCTCTGCCTCCAGCACCGCATTCAGCGCCAGCTGCTCACTGCCGACCAGCTTCTGCTTCGGCTTGACCGCCTCTCCGTTCACCGTCAGGGCGCCGGATTTGATCCATTCCTGCAGGCGGGCACGGGAAAAGCCGCCGAACAGTTCGGTGGCGACCTGATCCAGCCTGAGCCCGGCATGTTCCGGGCTGGCCTGTACCTGCATCTGAATTTTCCCGTCTTCGGGCTGTCCCATGGCGACCTGCTGCTGTGGCTGTGATTAAATACCGGCCCTATTGTAGCCCGATGACGGCCAAGAGTTCCGATGCAAAAACTGTTTTTAATCCTGATCGCCCTGTTTATTGCAGGCTGTGCCGGCAACCCGAATGACCGGCGTGAGCTGACCGAGGCGGAACATTACCGCGACGCTCGCAAGCTGCTTGACCGGAAAACCTATCTCAATGCCATTGAGCAGTTCGAGGAGCTGGAGGCGCGTTTCCCCTATGGGGATTACGCCGATCAGGCCCAGATTGATCTGATATATGCCCGCTACCGCTCACTGGATTATCCCGGCGCCACTGCGCAGGCGGACAGATTCCTGCGCACCTACCCGACCCATGAGCAAGCCCATTATGTGCTTTACCTGCGCGGGTTGGCCCACTACTACATGCAGCAAGGCATGTTCGACCGGGTCTTCGGCGAAAATAAGGCCCCTCGCGACCTTGGCAGCATGCGCGACGCCTTTTCTGATTTCGAGGAGCTGGTGCGCCGCTATCCGGATAGCGAATATGCTGCCGATGCACGCAGCCGGATGATCTACATTCGCAACCTGTTTGCCGAACAGGAGCTGATTGCAGCCCGTTACTATGCCCGTCGCGAGGCCTACATCGCTGCCGCCAATCGGGCCCAGCATGTGGTCCGTTATTACCAGCAAACCCCTTCTGTGCCGGAGGCTCTGGCCATCCTGAGCAAAGCCTATGAATCGCTGGGGCAACCGAAGCTGGCCGAGAACAGCTATCGGTTACTGGTTGCGAACTGGCCGGAAAGTGATTTTCTCGAAGCAGAAGGCATCAAGATCGAATGGTGGCCGACCGGAGAACGGACCTGGCTGTCACTACTGACCTTTGATCTGCTCAAGTAACCAAAAAGGGCCGGTATCTACCGGCCCTTTTTCCATATCGAACTGTCAGCCATATATCTTGTGCAACTTGCCGTCACCGGTTACCCGCTGAAAATACTCCGGATTCTTCAGCAACGAAGCGAATCGCTCTGCCTCCGCGATATTGCCGTGCTTGAACAGACAGCGCAGGTGGCCGGCATCGTCGTAATCAAACACCAGCAACTCCAGCTTGAGCTCCGGCGAAGCCATGTACAGGGTGCAGTCACGAGCATGATCCGCCAGCGAGAAGCCCGGCCGCTCCAGCTTGAGCAAACAGCCGAAGAAACTCACATCAACCACCTTGACCGGCTGATCAAAGCGGAACTGGTCGCCGATACGAGACTCGCTGATAACCCGCCCACTGGAATTACAGGGCGCCAACCGCTCGCTACGCCGACGCTCCAACTTGTCGTAGGTTCCCTTGGGAAGAATACGAATCCCTTCGACACCACTGAGCTGACGGCCATTCAAAAATGCCGAGAACAGCTCCAGCGACACTTCCCGCTTTTCCAGCTGCGGCAAGTGGTCCGCACCATTAATCAGGACGAAGGTCGAATTCGGGCACTTACTGGCAAAGGCAGCGTTTTCCCACGGCAGAGTAAAGCTGTCGAACTCACCGGTGGTCACCAGCGTCTCGCAATCCGGATAGCCAAGCACCCCCTCCACCGACAGCAGGCGGCGGCCATTAATCTTGTAACGTTCGCGCTCATTCTCGCTCAGCGCTTTCATCTGTCGATAAAACAATTTCCGCGCCGTTGACGTAATGCCGGTTTCTTTCAGGCGCTGGTAGTTGACCAGGTACAGCACCACCGCCTGACTGAATTCATCCATCCGGCCTGCATCCAGCACCCGCACCGATTCATCCACCAGCATGCGCCAGCTCTTGCGCGGCCGAGTGATAATGCCAGCAACAATCATCTTGCCGGCCTGTGCGGGATACTTATAGGCAAAGGTACTGGCAATGGCGGAGCCAAGCGACAAGCCCATCAGATGGACCCTGCTCAGCCCCATCTCCTGAACAAAGCCGAACAGCAGGTCGGCAAGGTCTTCCATGCCGAGATCCGGGGCAATCTGTTCATTGCTGCCCAGTGACGGCAGATCGACCAGAATTACCGGGAAGTCATCGTAAATACGCTCGACGCAATATTTGTAGGAAGTGAAATTCTGGAATGCTCCGCCAATCACCAGCAACGGCGTCTTGTGGTAACAGGACGGCTGACTGAAAGCGAGATAGTCAATCTTCCAGCGTCCGACCCACATGGTCTGGGGGTCGGCCTTGATAGCGTTACGGCTGTACGCTTGATACCGGATCTGCATTCTGGCTGCCCTCCACACTCGGGCTGCGGGCTTTCTTTGTTATTGTTTCCGGGCCGGCCGCCTTCCCGTAAGGGCAGAAATACGGACCGTATGATCGATTGTTACGGTAAAGGCAGGGCGCGTAAAGCGCCGGGCATGGCTATAATCGTCGTCTTTATGTATCCCGGAGCATCCTGTCCGATGAGTATCACGCAGTATTTTCAGCAGGTTGGCGAGCAGGCTCGCACCGCCGCCCGGCACATGGCCCGAGCCAGCCGTGGCGACAAAGATCGTGCTCTGGAGCAAATTGCCGCCTCACTGAAGCGTCAACGCACCGGTATCCTGAGCGCCAATGCCGCAGATATGGCCGCTGGCCGCAGCAACGGTCTGGACGCTGCCCTGCTGGACCGGCTGGAACTGACCCCGGCCCGCTTCGACGCCATGATCGACGGCCTGGAGCAGGTTATGGCACTGGCTGACCCGGTGGGCGAGATCAGTGACCTGAAGTATCGCCCCAGCGGCATTCAGGTCGGCCATATGCGGGTGCCTCTGGGCGTCATCGGTATCATTTACGAGTCACGCCCCAACGTCACCATTGACGCCGCCGCGCTGTGCCTGAAATCCGGCAATGCGGCGATCCTGCGCGGAGGCTCGGAAGCTATCCACAGCAACCGCGCTATCGCCGTTTGCATCAGCGAAGGCCTGGTCGCCGCCGGCCTGCCCGGCACCGCGGTGCAGGTGATTGACACCACCGACCGCGCCGCTGTCGGCGAAATGATCAGCCGACCCGAGTATGTCGATGTCATCGTCCCCCGTGGCGGCAAGGGCCTGATCGAGCGGATCAGCCGCGAGGCCCGGGTGCCGGTAATCAAGCATCTGGACGGCAATTGCCACGTTTACATCGATGATCAGGCCGATATCGACAAGGCCATGGCCATTGCCATCAACGCCAAGACCCAGCGCTATGGCACCTGCAATACCATGGAAACCCTGCTGGTGGCCGAAGCCATTGCAGCGCAGGTTCTGCCGCAGCTGGCCGAGGTCTATCTGGCCAAGGGCGTCGAGCTGCGCGGCTGCGACGCTTCCCGGGCGCTGGTACCGGCCATGAAAGAAGCCACAGAGCAGGACTGGGCCGAGGAATATCTGGCACCGATTCTGGCGGTGAAAGTCGTCGCTGACATGGATGCGGCGATGGACCATATCGCCCGCTACAGCTCGGCCCACACCGAGAGCATCGTCACCGAGAACTGGACCCGGGCACGGCGCTTCCTTGCCGAAGTCGATTCCAGCTCGGTGATGGTCAATGCCTCAACCCGGTTTGCCGACGGCTTTGAGTACGGTCTCGGCGCCGAAATCGGCATCTCCACCGACAAGATCCACGCCCGCGGCCCGGTCGGTCTGGAAGGTCTGACCAGCCAGAAGTGGATCGTGCTGGGCGACGGCCATATCCGTGGCTGAGCCGCTGATCCTGTTCGGCGGCACCTTCGACCCGGTCCACCGTGCCCACATCAGCGCTGCCCGGGCAGTCTCAAAAGCCCTGCAACAGGCTCCGGTATACCTGATGCCCAATGCCGTGCCACCACATCGGCCACAGCCACTGGCCGATGCCGGGCAGCGACTGGCAATGCTGAGACTGGCTATCGCGGATTACCCCAACCTGCACATTGACGACCGTGAACTGCGCCGAGACGGCCCGTCCTGGACCATCGACACCCTGCTGGCACTGCGCCGGGAAGATGCTGCCCGACCGCTGGTGCTGGTGATCGGGGCTGACAGTCTGGCAGGCCTGCAGCACTGGCATCGCTGGAAAGAATACCCGCCACTGTGCCACCTTGCCGTGCTGCCACGCCCCGGGGCGGCAGCGCCAGACCAGCAAGTGCTGAACGCCTTTCCCCGGGCCGACGCCAGCCAGTTATGCACGCTGCCGGCAGGCCGGCGGCTGATGTTGTCGGCCCCGAACCTCGATGTTTCTGCCACCGCCATCCGTCAGGCGTTGGCAGAAAAAGGTCACTGCCCCGCGCTGGACGCCGACGTACTCGCACATATTCACCGGCATGGCCTGTATACTGTGCCCGTTAACGCCAGCCCGAATGATGAGGATTCATGAGCCAGACCAGCCCTTCCCTGCTCGACACCGTGATCAGTGCGCTCGAAGAAATGAAGGCGAAGAACATCACCACCCTGGAAGTCGGTTCAATGACCAGCCTGGCAGATCATATGGTCATTGCCAGTGGCACCTCGACCCGGCATGTCAAGGCACTGTCGGACACCGTTCAGGAAAAAACCCGTGAAGCAGGTTTTGCCCCGGTGGGCGTCGAAGGCGAGCAAGGCGCCGAGTGGATTCTGGTAGATCTCGGGGATGTGATTGTTCACATCATGCAGCCCTCCACCCGCGAGTATTACGACCTTGAGCGACTCTGGCGCAACCCGGCTCACCATCCCGACCGAAAAGAAACCTGATCCAGAGTGATGCGGACTCGGCGGCAAACTGTCTGGCAGAACCCGTCATGCTGGTAACGGTTATGGCTATCGGCACAAGAATGCCGGACTGGGTGGCACAAGGCGTCGAGGAGTACCGGCGCCGACTGGCAGGTGATATTCGTCTACAGTTCGAGGAAATCCCGCTGCCGAAACGTCGTGGCGATACCGCCACCCTGATTGCTGACGAGGCTGAATCGCTGCGCAAGCGATTACAAAAATACCCGGGCATTCACCGCGTCGCTCTGGAAGTATTGGGCCGGCCCATCGACACTCCGCAGCTGGCGAAAAAACTGCAGATACTGCGAGACCAGAGCCAGGACATGGCGCTGCTGATTGGCGGGCCGGACGGTCTTGATCCGGAATTGTCGCGACAGTGTCATGAACAGTGGTCCCTGTCCGCACTGACGCTGCCTCATCCGCTGGTCCGGATTGTTATTGCCGAACAGATTTATCGCGGCTGGAGCCTGCTCTCCGGTCACCCCTACCATCGCTGACTCTGACTGCCATGCGCCTGCGCGACCGCCAACGGGAAAGCCAGATTATCCAGACGCGCCTGGTCTGGACACTGGTATTTGTGGTAATCGTGCTGGGCGCTCTGGTCAGCCGGATGATCTGGCTGCAATGGGTCCAGCACGACCGGTTCCAGGCGCTGGCAGATCAGAACCGGGTACAGACTCAACCGATTGCTCCACCACGAGGCGTGCTAGTGGATCGACACGGCAGAATTCTGGCCGACAACCAACCGGATTTTTCTCTGGTGGTGATTCCCGAGCAAGTACGCGATCTGGATGCCGCCCTGAATGGCCTGCGTGAACTGATTAGCATTGATGACGATCAGATCGAGCGGTTTCACACCCAGCTGAAGCAGCGCCGACGTGCCTGGGAAGCCATCCCCCTGCGCAGCCGCCTGACCATGGAAGAAATCGCCCTGATTGCCGAGGCAAGACATGAATGGCCAGGCGTACGCATTGAAGCAGAAGCAATTCGGCACTACCCGCACGGCGACCTGTTCTCCCATGTAATCGGTTACGTCAACCGCATAAATGCCGAAGACATTGCCGCCATGGACGAAGCAACACTGGCCAACTACAGCGGCACCAATTTTTATGGCCGTGCCGGCATCGAGCGTCAATATGAAAAACGCCTGCATGGCAAGGTCGGTTACCGCAAGGTAGAAACCAACGCCCGCGGCCGGGTTCAGCAAGTGCTCGAAGAAATCCCCCCGGTACCCGGTGATGAAGTTCGTCTTAATCTGGACCTTGACGTTCAGCGCGCCGCCTGGGATGCGCTCGGCAGTCGACGAGGCGCTGTGATTGCCATTGATCCACGCGATGGCGGTGTGCTGGCCTTTGTCAGCCGCCCGGGCTTTGATCCGAATCTGTTTGTGACCGGCATTTCATTGCCGGACTACGCCGCCTATCGTGACGATCCCGACAGGCCGTTGTTCAATCGCGCGCTTCAAGGTCAATACCCGCCAGGCTCGACAATCAAATCAATGATGGGGCTGGCGGCGCTGGAGGCCGGCGTCACCGACTGGCAACGCACCATTCGCGACCCGGGCTATTTCAATTTACCCGGCACCACGCGGGTTTTCCGGGACTGGAAACGGGGCGGCCATGGCGTAGTCAATCTGCATACTGCGGTGGTTGAATCCTGCGACACCTATTTCTACGACGCCGGCCTGAAAATGGGCATTGACCATATCGCGAATTTCCTTTCCCACTTCGGTCTGGGCAAGGCCACAGGCATTGATATTCAGGGAGAAATGACTGGCATCCTGCCGTCGCGGGAATGGAAGCAACGCGCGCGAAAAAGCGCCTGGTTCCACGGCGACACCGTCAATACCAGTATTGGCCAGGGCTACATGCTGACGACGCCGCTACAGCTGGCACAAACCATGGTGGTCAGCGCCCGGCGTGGCAAACAGATAACTCCGCGTGTCGCCATGAATACACAGCCGCCACAACCGAAAAATCATCTGGTCTTGAAGAACCCGGATAACTGGCAACGCATGGAAGCGGCGCTGGCCGATGTGCTGCACGGCCAGCGTGGCACCGCCCGCGCCGCCGGTCGTGGGGCAGCGTACCGGATCGCAGGCAAGTCCGGCACCGCACAGGTGTTTTCCCTGGCTTCTGACGTTGAATACAAAAAACTGGATGTCGCCGAGCGTCTGCGTGATCACGCCCTGTTTGTTGCCTTTGCTCCGGTCGACAACCCGGCCATTGCCGTTGCTGTTCTGGTCGAGAACGGCGAATCCGGAGGCAGCACGGCGGGGCCGGTAGCACGCGCTGTCATGGATGCCTGGCTACTGGATGGCAAAGGCGATTTGCGCGATCTGTCGAAACCGCGATTGCAGCCCGACAAAGGAGCCACACCATGAGTTCGCGCGATTATCTGCGCCAGCTGCCAAGCCATCAGCGTGGGCCTTCAAACCGTGACCTGGCTTTCCGCCTGCATATTGATGCACCGCTGCTGGCCGGGCTGCTTTCGATCATGGCCTATGGCATGTTCATCCTGTACAGCGCCGGCGGCGAAGACATTAACCTGCTGATGAGGCAGGGCATGCGCTTTCTGGTCGGCTTCACCGCCATGTTTGTGCTGGCCCAGTTCCCACCAAGAACATTTCGCTTCTGGACACCCTTGCTGTATGGCATCGGCCTGATCATGCTGATTCTGGTACTGCTGGTTGGCATTGAGGCCAAGGGCGCGCAGCGCTGGCTGTATATCCCCGGTTTCGGTCGATTCCAGCCGTCGGAACTGATGAAGATCGCCGTGCCGGCACTGGCCGCCTGGTTCTTTCGTGACCGGCCATTGCCTCCGTCATTTCGCGATGTTGCCATCGCTTTGACGATTGTTATCGTGCCGGCACTGCTGATCGGCAAACAGCCGGATCTTGGCACCGCCTTGCTGATCGTAATATCCGGTCTGGTCATCCTGTTTATGGCCGGCCTCAGCTGGCGCATTATTGGTGCTGCTGTAGCCTTTGTCGCGGTGGCCGCGCCACTGATGTATTTCAATTTCATGCATGACTATCAACGTCGTCGTGTGGATACTTTTCTGAACCCTGAAGCCGACCCACTCGGCGCCGGCTGGAACATCATCCAGTCGAAGACCGCGATCGGTTCCGGGGGCATTGACGGAAAGGGCTGGCTGAACGGCACCCAGTCGCGTCTCGACTTCCTGCCGGAATCCTCCACTGATTTTATCTTTGCGGTGCTCGCCGAAGAGCTCGGCCTGCTCGGCATTCTGCTACTGTTTGCCCTGTACCTGTTCGTCATCGGCCGCTGCCTGTGGATCAGCTATCATGCCCAGGATCTGTTCTCGCGACTGCTGGGTGCCGGCCTTGCGATTACCTTTTTTATCTACGTTCTGGTCAATGTCGGCATGGTTTCCGGTCTGCTGCCCGTGGTCGGTGTGCCATTGCCACTAATCAGTTATGGCGGCACATCGATTGTGACGCTACTAGCCAGCTTCGGTATTCTGATGTCCATTCATACCCACCGAAGCCTGATGGGATAAAGGAGTAGCTGTGAACAAGTGGATACCGATGATTCTGCTCAGCTGTCTTGGTGCAAACGCGCTGGCAAGCAGCTATGCCAATCACCCGGAGGCATTAAAAGTGGCCGACGAGCTGGCCAGCGAGGGGCTCGACCGTAAACGGGTTCTGGCACTGCTCGGCACGGCACAGCGACAGGACACCATCCTTGAGCGAATTGCCAAACCGGCAGAGAAAACCCTGACCTGGGCGGATTACCGACGCCTGTTCGTGCAACCGGACCGGGTAGCACAAGGCCTGGAATTCTGGCGCACCCACGCAACCACGCTGGCGGCAGTGGAAAACGAGCATGGCGTGCCACAGGAAATGATTCTTGCCATTCTCGGCGTGGAAACCCGTTACGGGCGCCACAAGGGCACTTGGCGAGTGCTCGATGCGCTGACCACGCTGGGTTTTGATTACCCGCCACGCGCCAATTTTTTCCGCGGCCAGCTGAAAGAGCTTTTCCGCCTGGAACAGAAAGCCGGCATTGATATCAGCGAGGTCACCGGCTCCTACGCCGGCGCCATGGGTTACCCGCAATTTATTCCCACCAGCTACATTCACTACGCCATTGATCAGGATCAGGATCAACGCATTGACCTGCTCAACAACCCGGCGGACGCGATTGGCAGCATTGCCAACTATTTTCGCGTCCATGGCTGGCAGAAAGGCCTGCCGGTGGCAGCGCGGGCGCGGGTCAAGGGTGCCAGGTGGCAGGCTCTGGTGCAGGAGCTGGACAAGCCTCGCACCACTTTGGGCGAGGCAAGAGAAGCCGGCGCCGTGACGGTATCCTGCAAGGAAAGCCGCTTCTGTTTCGACGATTTGCCGAACGACACCCCGATTGCATTAATCGAGCTGCAGGGCGAACAAGGCAGTGAATTCTGGCTGACCACGCAGAATTTTTATGTCATCACCCGCTACAACCACAGTTACCTGTACGCGATGGCGGCGTATCATCTGTCCCGGGACCTGCGCGAACAAGGCGGAGAGCGTCATTGATGAACCGGTTATTGCCACTGCTTCTGCTGTTGCTTGTCGGCTGTGCCTCGTCACCTTATCAGCCGCATGGCTCGAGCGTACCCGACGACAACGGCGCGCCCGGCAGCGACCGCTACAGCATTGCCCAGGATCACGCGCCTCAGTCCGATCGCCAGCGCATGCAGCAACTATCGCAGCCAACCCCCAAAGATGAGCCCCGCAGCCGCTACGGCAATGGCCCTACCTACCGGGTCTGGGGCGTCACCTACGAAGTTCTGGAATCATCCCGCGGCTATGTCGAAGACGGCATCGCCTCCTGGTATGGCGCCAAATTCCATGGCCACCGCACCTCCAGTGGCGAGTCCTACGACATGTACCAGCTCAGTGCCGCCCACAAAACCCTGCCGCTACCGACCTGGGCCCGGGTCACCAATCTGGATAACGGCAAGAGCACCATTGTCCGCATTAATGATCGCGGCCCGTTTCACTCCGAGCGGGTTATTGATCTGTCCTGGGCCGCCGCCGTGAAGCTGGATATCGACCAGCGTGGTACCGGCCGGGTGCGGGTCGAGGCACTTAGTACGGAGCCGGCCAATCGGCCACAAACCGTGATGGCCGCCACCAGCAGCCCGCCTCCACCGGCCGGCGCCCTGTACCTGCAGGCCGGCGCATTCAGCCAACGTGGCAGCGCTCTGGCGTTGCTGACCGATCTCACTGACCGGTTCTCCTGGCCCATCACGATTCGCACCAGCGACAACATTCATCGGGTCTGGATCGGCCCGTTCAGCACCGAGCAGGAGCGTCTCAGCGCCCGCGAGGCCATCGCCCAGGCCGGCTTCCCGACCCCGGTCAACGCCGCCGCCCCCTGACTTTTCCCCGCATGCAGCCTAGAATGCGCGCAATTCGCGCGTGTATCGGGAATTATTCCGCCTGTTGCGGTCAAACGGCCCTGACCTCTGATACACCACATCCCGCGCAACCACTGCGCCCAGGCACGAGAGAATACGATGACACGGACCCGATCCTCCCGGCTAATCACCTTTTTTGTTGCCCTGCTGATCCCACTGAGTGCCAGTGCGGATTCGCTGATTGCCAAGCCGCCGCAGATTGCCGCCAGCGGTTATATCCTGATGGATGCTGCCAGCGGTCAGGTGCTGGTGGCACACAACGCCGACGAACAGCTGCCACCGGCCAGCCTGACCAAGATGATGACGGCTTATGTCGCCGACCATGAACTGGAACGCGGCAACATCAGCCTGAAAGACCAGGTGCTGGTCAGCGTCAAGGCGTGGCGCACTGGTGGCTCGCGCATGTTTATCCGCGAAGGCACCTCGGTCAGTGTCGAAGATCTGCTCAAGGGCATCATCATTGCCTCTGGCAACGACGCCAGCGTGGCACTGGCGGAACATATTGCCGGCAGCGAGGAATCCTTTGCTGACCTGATGAATCGTCATGCTGACCGGCTTGGCATGAACACCACCCGCTTCCGCAATGCCACCGGCCTGCCGGCGGACGGACATTTCAGTAGCGCCCGTGACATGGCGACACTTGCCCTGGCAATCATCAATGATTTTCCCGAGCACTATGCCCTGTATGCGGAAAAGAGTTACACCTACAACAACATCACGCAGCAGAATCGCAACCTGCTGCTATGGCGTGATGCCAGCGTTGATGGCCTGAAAACCGGCCACACCGAAGAAGCTGGCTACTGCCTCGTTGCCTCTGCCAAACAAGCCAATCAGCGTCTGATCAGCGTTGTCATGGGTGCCAATTCGGAGCAGGCCCGTGCCGTAGAAACGCAGAAGCTGCTGACCTGGGGTTTCCGTTTCTTCGAAACCTATCACGCCTACAGCGCCGGCGATGTGTTGTCGCAGGTGCGGGTATGGATGGGCCAGAGCAATCAACTGGATATTGGTCCGCTGACCGATCTGGTTATGACCATCCCGCGGGACAGCCAGAAAGATCTTAAAGCAGAAATGAAGGTCCACCCGGATATCCGTGCACCGATTCGCAAGGGCGACACTCTTGGCAATGTTGTCATCACCCTGAATGACGAAGTGCTGCTGGATCGTCCACTGGTGGCATTAAATGATGTCGAGCAGGCCGGCTTCTTCAAACGTCTGTGGCACAGCATTCAACTGTTTTTCCGCGACCTGTTCTGATACCGGGACATTGATGACGAGACCGGCATGACCATCGCCTACCTGAACGGAAAATTCATGCCACTGGACGAAGCGCGTATTTCGCCGCTCGACCGTGGCTTTCTGTTTGCCGATGGTGTGTACGAAGTCATTCCTGCCTACGGTGGCAAGCTGTTCCGGCTGAATGAGCACCTCGACCGGCTTGACGCATCACTGGCTGCCATTGGGCTGCCCAACCCGCTGGCACTGCCTGACTGGACGGCCCTGTTCAACAGCCTGATCGAACAGAACGGTGGCGGTAATATCTACATCTACCTGCAGGTTACCCGCGGCGCCGCGGCAAAACGTGATCATGCTTTCCCGGCACCGCCGGTCGCGCCAACTATTTTTGCCATGACCGGACAGATCGCCACCCCTGCCGCCGACATGCCGGACACCACCCCCGGCGTTGCCGCCATTACACTGGACGATATCCGCTGGAGCCGCTGCGACATCAAAAGCATCGCCCTGCTTGCCAATGTGATGTTGCGGCAGCAGGCGGTCAGCGAGGGTGCCTCCGAGGCCATTCTGATCCGCGACGGATTTGCCACCGAAGGCTCGGCCAGCAACTTCTTTATCGTCAAGCAGGGCGTGATCGTCACGCCACCGAAAAGCCACCTGATTCTGCCCGGCATCACCCGCGACCTGCTGGTAGAACTGGCACGCAAGCATGCCATGCCAATCGAAGAAAGGGAGGTCATGGAAGCGGAGCTCAAGAGTGCTGACGAGGTCTGGCTGTCCAGCTCCACCCGGGAAGTCGTGCCGGTTACCCGTTTGAACGGTCATACTGTTGGCAACGGCAAGCCAGGCCCGGTATGGCAGCATATGGCGCGGTATTATGTCGACTTCAAGCGTGCGCTGTGCGGCTTGTAAACCCGAATGTCATCCCCGGATAGCCGCCCATTAACCGGCGAAACACAGGAACGATCATGACCATCAATGAACACCTCTGGGAATTTCCCCATGCAATGACCCTCAAGGTCATGGGTGCGGCGGACAGCCCGCTGGAACAAGCCGTGGTCGCCATTCTGACCCAACATCTGGAAGATTTTGATCCGAATGCGCATATCTCGGTAACACCAAGCGCGAAGGGCAATTACGTTTCAGTGAACGCTCGCATAGTGGTGCGACATCGCGATCACGTGACCCGGATTTACGCCGAGCTGAACGCGTGCAGCCACGTCAAGGTGGTGTTCTGACGCGCGTGTGTCAGAAGACTTCCAATACCACCTTGCCGGTGCTTTTCCCGGAACGCAGGCAATCGAGCGCCCGATGTGCGTCGGAAAATGGGAAACGGTGGCCAACGTGCGGCGGCGGCAACTCCATCTGCTGCAGCTCCTCAAGCAGGATGTGCATTCTGTCCTGCTGTTCCCACAACCAGATCAGATTGAACGCCAGCACGGACTTGTTCTCGCTGATCATCGACATCACGTCATAACGCGGTCGCCGCAGAAACTTCCAGACGGCGGTTAAATAGTTGGGTCGGCTACCGCTCGGCGTGAACTCGGCGGCGCCAAACACTACCAGTCTTCCCATCGGCTTCAGTGCAGCAAAACTGGCCAGTTGCACTGCGCCACCAATGGCATCCAGTACCAGATCAAAATTTCGTGCCTGGCTTTGCAGTTGACTGGAAAATGATTTCTGGCGCACCAGCACGTCCGTAAAGCCTTCGGCCCGCAACAATGCCAGCTTCTCTGTGGTACCGACGCTGCCGACCGGCTTCGCACCAACCGCGCGAGCCAGCCGCATAGCCTGCAAACCCACTCCGCCGGCAGCACTGTGAATCAACACCTGATGTCCCGGCTGAATATCCCCAAGCGTCTTCAATGCATACCAGGCTGTCATGGTCTGGGCCAGAAAAGCAGCGCCCTGAGCGTCATCCCAATCCGACGGGATCAGATGAACATATTCCTGAGGGCTGTCGATCACCGTGGCATAACCACCGAAACGGGTCACGCCCATAACCCGGTCGCCAATACAGAAAGCCTCCACCGCCGTGCCAACGCCGATCACCTTGCCGGCGTACTCAAGCCCCGGAATGAAACTGCCTGCCGGCGTGGCGGAATACAGACCGGTCAGGGCAAAAATATCGGCAAAGTTCAGCCCCACCACCGTGACCTGAACACGCACATCATGGGCGCCAAGCTCCGGCAACGATTCCTGTTGCAGCATCAGGCTGCGCAGGCAGCCAGCCTTCGGGGTACGCCAGACCTGCCGCTGCATGGTCACAGATCCATCGCCAAGCTGAACCAGCGTCTGCGCGGCTCGTCAGGATTCTGCCGAGTGGCGCTGATCTCCCTTAACATAATCTCTCCGTGCCGATACTCTGCTCAGTGCACTCTCAGAATACCCTGATACATGTTCATCTGGCAGTGAAAACGGTACTCGCCTGCCGCCAGCGCCGGGAGCTTCACCGTATACAGACGGTTAATCGGCAATGTCTCACTAATGCCAAGCCCCTCGATGATCAGATATTCGGCGCAGGGACTGGCGTCTTCGCGCAACACCCTGAGCGTCAGCGGTTTCCCCGCAGGACTATCAATCAATGCCGGCGTGTAGGTCCCGTTGGCAACCCGGATGTCAATTACGCCATCTTTCGTATCGACGGCATTGCGCGGTTTCCACAGCCAGAACCACCAGACAATCATCATCATGGCTGCCAACCCGGCAGCATTTACCCATATCGTTGTCATACGGCCTCCCCGTCCGGATTCGCCCGGAACAATCTCAACCGATTGGCATTCGATACCACCGTAACCGATGACAGCGACATGGCCAGCCCGGCGATCACCGGACTGAACATCAGGCCGGTGAGCGGATAAAGCAGCCCTGCCGCCACCGGAATACCGAGCACGTTGTAGAGAAACGCACCAACAAGATTCTGGCGAATATTGCGCACCGTGGCGGATGACACCGCAATGGCATCGACCACCCCGTGCAAGGACCCACGCATCAGCGTGATCCCGGCACTTTCAATTGCCACGTCCGTTCCGGTACCGATAGCAAATCCGACATCGGCCTCGGCCAGCGCTGGTGCATCATTAATGCCGTCGCCGACCATGGCAACACGCTCACCGCGATCACGTAGCGCACGTACATGCGACGCCTTGTCAGCCGGCAGCACCTCGGCAATCACCTCATCAATGCCGGCTTCCCTGCCAATCGCCTCGGCGGTACCGCGCACATCACCGGTGATCATCACCACTTTCAGGCCGCGGGCATGCATGCGCGCCACCGCCGCGTGGGCATCCGGCTTGATCTGGTCGCGCACGCCAATGACGCCGATAAGGGCTTTGTCCAATGCCAGATACAAGGGTGTGCCAGCCTGATCAGTGATGCTGCGCGCATCCGCCGAACCCGCATCAGCATCCACGCCCTCATCGCGCAGCCAACGCAAGTTGCCAATTCTTACCAGATTGTCGTGGTAGCGAGCCTGTACACCCTTGCCGTTCTCGGCGACAAAATCGCTCACCATGGCCGCGTTCAGACCACGCTCTCTAGCGGCTTCCATCACGGCGAAAGCAAGCGGGTGTTCTGATGCATTTTCCAGTGCGGCGGCCAGCGCCAGCACGTCATCCTCTGACCAGCCGGCATAGCCAAACACTTTGGTAACCGACGGTTTGCCCTCGGTTATGGTGCCGGTTTTATCGAGAATGATCGTGGTCAGCTCGGACGCTGTTTGCAACGCCTCACCCTGACGAATAAGGATGCCCGACTCCGCCGCCTTGCCAACACCGACCATCACTGACATGGGCGTTGCCAGTCCGAGTGCACAGGGGCAGGCAATAATCAGCACCGTGGTCAATGCAACCATGGCATAACTGGCCCGCGGCTCCGGACCGATATTGAACCAGACCAGCGCCGCACCAATGGCAACCAGCATTACCACCGGTACAAATACCGCAGACACCCGGTCAGCGAGACGGCCAATCGGCGGACGCGAGCCCTGTGCTTTTTTGACCAGCGCAATAATCTGCGCCAGTACGGTGTCTTTGCCGACTCTGGTGGCGCGGTAAACCAGACTGCCCTGCTGGTTTATGGTGCCGGCAGACACGGCATCACCGGCCTGCTTGCTGACCGGCACCGGCTCGCCGGTCAGCATGGATTCATCCACCAGCGTGGAACCGCTTTCCACCACACCATCGACCGCAATTTTTTCGCCGGGCCGCACCCGCAGTCGCATGCCGGTCGTGACTTGTGCAATGTCGATATCCGCTTCGCTGCCATCGTCTGCGACGCGACGCGCAGTAGTCGCTCGCAGACCCAGCAACCGCTTGATTGCCTGACTGGCGCGGCCGCGCGCACGAAGTTCCAGAGCGAGGCCGAGATTGATGAAGCCAATGATCATCGCCGAGGCCTCAAAATAGACATGCCTTGCCTGTTCCGGCAACAACGATGGTGCCAACACCGACACCATCGAATACACCCAGGCTGTGCCGGTGCCGATCGCAATCAGGGTGTCCATATTGGCGTTGTGGTGAACGGCAGCCTTCCAGGCGCCAACAAAAAAGCGCCCGCCGGCAAATACCAGCACGGCAAGGGTCAGCATGCCAATCAGCAGCCATACCAGCTGGCTTGCCCCCCCTGCATGCACCATCATGCTGCCGCCGAATACCATCCACGCCATCAGCGGCGCACCGAGGCCCAATGCCAACCATGTATCGCGAATCAAGCGACGATAAAGCTGCTGCTCAGCGCGCTCACGTTCCTCTTCCAGCGAATTATCATCCTCGACCACCGATGCACCGTAGCCAACCGCCTCGACGGCAGCGACAAGATCCTGCGGGCTTGCCGCACCGAGTACATGAGCACTGTGATCGGCCAGATTCATGCTGGCTCGCTCTACCCCCGGCACCGACGACAGCGCCGTTTCGATAGTACGCACACAACTGGCACAGGTCGCACCGGTAATGGCCAGACGCATGCCGTCGCCACCTGATTCAATCTGCTGCGGTGGGTCATCAATACTGCAGTGGTCAGGCTCTGCCTCCAAAGCAGTATCCGCCGACACAGTTTCTGCGGGATAGCCAGCCTGTGCCAGCGCGGCCATAACGGGCGTGGAATCGCCGCCATCAATGCGCAGCTCAACAACCCTGCCACTGATATCGATGGCAATATCATGCACACCGGCAAGCGGCTCCAGCGCAGCGCGAATCTTGCGCGCGCAGCCACCACACTTCATCGTCGGAATCGAAAAACGGAATAAAGTCGACATGTCATGCTCCAGACAAGTTTGATGGATGCAGTGTCAAACTATGCTGCCACTCCAGCTTTAGCATGGCCCAGTGCGAACGAACATGCGGCACTGCAGACAATTCCCGCTGGCAGGCGGCGCTCTGTTCCGGCTTCATCGATTGACTCCTCGGCAAATGAATAGTGACAGTGTCAACCCTGTGGCCACCCCCAGGTCAAGGAAACAGGTTGCGGATGACGAATCAGACCGCAGACCTCTACAATCATCTCCATGCCAAACCTGCTGACCCGCCATTTTCCCTGCGTCGACTACCCACCCTGCTGGCAGGCGATGAAGGCCTTTACCGACCAGCGTGACCAGCGCACGCCGGACGAACTGTGGTTGCTCGAACATCCCGATGTGTTCACGCTGGGTCAGGCCGGCAAGCCGGAGCATGTGCTGAATCCGGGGCCGATCCCGCTGGTGCAGACCGATCGCGGCGGTCAGGTCACCTGGCATGGCCCGGGGCAGACGGTGGGCTATCTGCTGTTCGATATTGCCCGCATGGGCATCGGCGCCCGGGAACTGGTCACCCGGATTGAGCAGGCCATCGTCGACTATCTGGCGACCCTGGCTATCGAGGCAGCGCCACGCGCAGATGCACCGGGCGTCTATGTCGGCAACGCCAAGATCGCCTCGCTCGGCCTGCGTATCCGCCATGGCCGCAGTTATCACGGCCTGTCACTGAACCGCGATGTCGATATGGCGGTGTTCCAGCGCATCAACCCCTGTGGCCATATCGGCCAGCCAATGACCAGCCTGGCCCTGCTTGGCACTGATCCCGGCCGGGCTGCGGTCGAAGCCGGCCTTCAGCAGGCCCTGTGTCAGCGCTTTGCCTTCGACAACGTCACTGCCGCCGGGCCGCCGGACTGGTACACTGGCGCCCTGTCCCGATCCCCGCAGGAGTCCCCCTCGCCATGAGCGAATCGCGTCCGGCCCGTCGCAAGGTTGCCCCCGGTGAAAAACTGCGCGGCGCCGACAAGGTGCGCGCCATTCCGATAGTCAACGAACCGGTGATCCAGCGCAAACCAAGCTGGATCCGGGTGCGAGTGCCGGCCAACGGCGAAATCCAGCGGATCAAGTCGATGCTGCGCCGGCAGAAACTGCACACCGTCTGCGAGGAAGCCTCCTGCCCGAACCTGCCGGAGTGTTTCGGCAGCGGCACCGCCACCTTCATGATCATGGGCGATATCTGTACCCGCCGCTGTTCGTTTTGCGATGTCGGCTTTGGCCGGCCGAAACCACTGGACGCGGATGAGCCGAAACATCTCGGCGAAAGCGTTGCCGATCTGGCGTTGAAATATGTGGTGGTCACCTCGGTGGACCGAGATGATCTGGCCGATGGTGGCGCGCAGCACTTTGCCGAATGCATT
>JBECKT010000092.1:0-20863 GCA_040235405.1 Alcanivoracaceae bacterium | reverse complement strand
GTTCCGGTTCTGAGACTCAAGCGTGGTGAAGAACGCCGCCTTCGCAGTGGTCATCTGTGGGTCTATTCCAACGAGGTGGACACCGCTGCTACGCCGTTGAAAACGCTGACACCGGGTGGCGAAGTGGTGGTTGAGGACAGTCGCGGCAAACCGCTGGGCCGGGCCTACGCTAATCCGCATTCGCTGATCTGCGCGCGGTTGTTTGCCCGCGATCCGAACCAGTCGCTGGACCGGGTTTTTCTGGAAAAGCAGATTGGCCAGGCCGTCAATCTGCGTGAGATGTTGTTTGAAGGGGGCTGCTATCGCGCTGTGTTTGGTGACGGCGATGGCTTGTCCGGTCTGGTGATTGATCGCTTCAACGATACTTTCGTAATCCAGTCCGGCACCGCCGGCATGGATGCTGCGCTCGACGATATCGCCGCGGCGCTTGACCATCTCTACCAGCCGAAGAATATTGTCGTCAAAAGCGAAAGCGCGGTGCGTGAGCAGGAAGGTCTGGGTCCGATGGTGCAGGCGCTGAAGGGTGAGCTGCCGGCGCAAGTGCTGCTCAGGGAAAATGGCGTCGATTATTACGCGCCGCTGGAAGAGGGGCAGAAGACAGGCTGGTTCTATGATCACCGCGCCGCCCGTCGTCGCATTCTGCCGCTGGTGGCCGGTGCCCGGGTGCTGGATGTATTTTCTTACTGCGGCGCCTGGGGTGTGCTGGCCGCTGCTCGCGGTGCGTCCTCGGTAACCTGTGTCGATTCCTCAGCGAGAGCCATCGAGTTCGTTCAGCGTAATGCCGAATTGAACGGCGTGGCGGATCGGATGACTATGCTGGCGATGGAAGCCAATGCGGCGATGAAGGAGCTGATCCTGCAGGGGCAGCGCTTTGACGTGGTCATTATCGATCCGCCGGCATTCATCAAGCGCAAGAAGGATTTCAAGAATGGCCTTGCCGGCTATCACGCCATCAATGAATTGGCCATGCGTCTGGTTGAGCCGGGCGGCATATTGGTGAGCGCTTCCTGTTCCATGCAGCTGTCGCGCGATCAGCTGATGGATGTGGTGCGCTCAAGCGGCCGCCATATTGATCGTTTTGTGCAGGTGTTCGCCACCGAAGGTCAGGCCGAGGATCACCCGGTTCACCCGGCTATTCCCGAGACGGAATACCTGAAAAGTATTTTTGCCAGAGTGTTGATGAATTCCTGAGGCCGCGTTACAAGGACTATTCTTCTTTCTTTCGCTGCGCCCTTGGATGCGCACCATCATAAACGCTGGCCAGATGCTGGAAATCCAGATGAGTGTAAATCTGTGTAGTCGACAGGTTGGCATGGCCAAGCAGTTCCTGCACCGCACGCAAATCACCACTGGCTTCGAGCATGTGGGTGGCGAACGAATGCCTGAGCATATGCGGATGCAGGTGCTGGTCCAGTCCGCGCAGTTTTGCCGCCCGTGCCAGTCGCTGTTGCACAGTGCGGGCTGAAACACGGCCGCCACGCGCGTTGACGAACAGCGCTGTTTCATTCGGATCTTTTATCAGAGTAATGCGCAGCTTGATCCAGGCGCGCACGGCGGCGATCGCCGGGGCGCCCACTGGCAGCATGCGTGATTTCGAGCCTTTCCCGATCACCACCATCTCGCCGTCACGGAAATCAATGGTGTCGATATCCAGGCTGACCAGTTCCGCCAGCCGCAGGCCGGAAGAATAAATCAGCTCCATCATGGCCTGATCGCGCAGCGCCAGCGGGTCATCCTCGCTGTTGTTGTCGGGCGGATGGTTGTCGAGCAGATGCCCCACCTGTTCCTGATCCAGCGTTTTCGGCAAACGCTTCGCGCTCTTCGGCGCGCGAATGCCGTCGGCGGGATTGTCCCTCGCCAGGCCTTCACGCAGCAGAAAACGGTAGAAGGTGCGCAGCGATGACAGCATCCGCTGGATCGACGTCCCGCCTTTGCCACGGCGGTGCCACATGGCTACCAACGCCCGCACTTCATGCTGGGTAACCGCAGACCAGTCACTCAGGCCGCGTTCCTGCAGCAGGCTGGCAGCCTGCTGCAGATCGCGTTGGTAATTACTCAGGGTGTGGGGCGAAAGGCGTCGCTCACTGCCGATGTGTCTGGCGAACGCCTTGATGGGCCCGGCAAGCGACGCCGGTAGCTCAGGCACGCTTGGCTTCGAGACGGCGCGAGTCACGCAGGGTATCTGCCAGGCGTCGGGCGATGACGTCGCCCAGATGGGTAATGAACAGGGTGCCGAGCGAGCTGCGGAAGTGGTGTTCATCGAAGCTGCCGATGGCGAGCAGGCCCTGACGGCCCTGAAAATCGAGCGGTACCATGGCGGCGGATTTCACTTCATCGGCGTGCTGCGGGAACAGTTCACGGACTTCGTCGTCGCGGAGAATACCGCAAACCGCCTTGCCCTGGCGCAGCAGGGTTTGCAGGGCGTCGTGCTGGGCGCCGCTGTCGACCGCACGGACATGCTCGCGTAGCGCGCCATCAATCGAAACATCACGGTCATAGATCAGCAGGGTCACGGCGTCAGAGCCGAACTGGCTCTTCAGGCTGTCCACCAGCGCCTTGCACAGTGGCTCAAGCCCTTTGGCTTCAATCATCTTCAGGGTCAGCTGGCGGGTTTTCTCGAACAGGCTGTCGTTCTCGCGAGCGATATCGAGCAAGGCATTGAGGCGCTCGCGCAGCTCGGTGTTGCGGTCCCGGAGGATGCTGGCCTGGCGCTCCAGCAGGGATACGGCCTCGCCACGCGGATCCGGCAGGCGCATCAGCTCAAGCAGATCCGGCCGGGTCTGGAAGAAGTCCGGGTGGTGGCGCAACCAGGCGGTGACCTGCTCGGCGCTGGTGGCGTTTTCCTCACTCATCCTCGAACCCCCTCAAATCTCAATGCGGCCATCATAGACGTGGGCCGCCGGGCCTGTCATCAGAATGCCCCCCTGACCGGTATAACGGATCGACAGCGAGCCGCCGGGCAGGTCCACCTGGACGGTGTCGTCAAGAAAACCGCGCCGCTGACCGACCACCACTGCGGCACAGGCGCCGGAGCCGCAGGCCAGCGTCTCACCGGAGCCGCGTTCGAACACCCGCAGGCGGATATGGCCGCGATCAACAATCTGCATAAAGCCGACATTGACCCGCTCCGGGAAGTCCGGATGGCTCTCCAGCAGTGGCCCGACACTTGCCACCGGGGCGGTATCGACGTTCTCCACCAGCAGCACACAGTGCGGGTTGCCCAGGCCAACGGCGCCGACCTCGAAGGCCTGCTTGCCGGCAACGATAAAGTAGGTCTCAGCCTCCTCGCTGGCCTTCAACGGGATGTCTTTCGGTGCCCAGCGTGGCGCGCCCATATCCACCGTGACCTGACCATCGCCGGTCAGGTTCAGCGTCATCTGCCCGGCAGCGGTCTCGACCCGGATGGAGTCCTTGTCGGTCAGGCCCTGATCGCGGACAAAGCGGGCAAAGCAGCGGGCGCCATTGCCGCACTGGTTCACTTCGGAACCGTCGGCGTTGAAAACCCGGTAGCGGAAATCGACATCCGGGGCAGAGGCCGGCTGCACCACCAGCAGCTGGTCAAAGCCGATACCGAAGTGGCGGTCGGCAAGCGCACGAATCCGCTCCGCCGGCAGCGGCAGGTCGCTGGCTGGCAGGTTCTGGCGCATGCCGTCGATCACCATGAAATCGTTACCGAGGCCGTGCATCTTGCTGAACTGGAGGGTCATGAAAGCTTCCTGCTGGTCAGTGGCGGACATTGTAGGCGTTGGGCCGGTTGGCGGGTAGGGCGGTGGCGGTCAGCTTGTTGGTGCAGTGCTATCCCGGCACAATCGGGTTTATGGAAGAGCCGTTTTGGCTGCACGCTGCAGTCTTTCAGTGTTGTCGGGGCCTGTTATGACCATTCATCCGCACGCATCAGAACCGAATGACGCCTTTTACAAGACCCTGCTGGAGTCCACCAGGGCGATTCCGTGGAGGATTGACTGGGACTCGATGAAGTTCGCCTATATCGGTCCGCAGATCGAGGAGCTGCTCGGCTGGGCTCAGGACAGCTGGCTCAGCATCGACGACTGGGTTGAACGGATGCACCCGGAAGATCGTGACTATGTGGTGAACTTCTGCGTGTCCCAGTCCCAATCCGGGATTGACCATGAGGCTGATTACCGTGCGCTGACTGCGGATGGTAATTACATCTGGATTCGCGATGTGGTTCATGTGGTGCGCAGCCGCAGTGGCGACGTAGAAGCGCTGGTTGGCTTCATGTTCGATATCAGCGAGCGCAAGAAAAATGAAGAAGCATTGCTCAGGCTGCAACGCGAGCTGGAAGAGCTGTCGTACCGGGATGGCCTCACCGAGGTGCCGAATCGAAGGATGTTCGATGTGGTGATGGAGCGCGAATGGGCCAATGCCCGTCGTAGCGGCCGGCCACTTTCAGTGGCGATGCTGGATATCGATTATTTCAAGGAATACAACGACCACTACGGTCATCTTGCCGGCGACGAATGTCTGAAGCGGGTTGCCGGGATGCTTGGTCGGGCTGCGTCAAGGCCGCGAGATTTTGTGGCCCGTTTTGGCGGCGAAGAATTTGTCATGGTACTACCGGAAACAGATGCCGAAGCAGCTGAGGTGGTGGCGGAGAAATGCCGTTGTCTGGTACTGAAAGAAATGATTCCGCATCATCGTTCCAAAGCAGACCCGTATCTGACAGTAAGTCTTGGTGTCGGCACTATTGTTCCGAGAGCAGCAGACGATCCTTCAATATTTATTGAAGCGGTCGACAAGATGCTGTATCGCGCCAAGCAACGAGGCCGTAATTGCGTTGAGTACAGTCGCCATCAAAGTGGTGCGGCGGTATAGGCTGAACTGAAAGAAGGGGCCTTGCGGCCCCTTTTCTGCTACTGAGTGACAGCTCTCTGCGCTTTCAGTACCGCTTCGACGCGACGGTTCCTGGCGCGGCCTTCAGCGGTGTCGTTGCTGAAGGCCGGAGCATCTTCGCCACGGCCGACGGCATCAATCCGGCCGCCATCGATGCTGAAGCTTTCAACCAGTACCTGCTTGACAGCTTCAGCGCGCTGTTGCGACAGGCGGCGGTTCAGATCGGCACCGCCAGAGCTGTCGGTGTGACCTTCGAGCAGCAACTGCACATCCGGGAACTCGCGCATCCGCGCGGCAACCCGACCAATGTCTGCCATCGAAGATTCGGCGACAGCAGAGCCGCCGGTGCTGAACTGTACGTATAGCGTTTCGCGAATATCTTCGGTCAGGACAACATTGCAGCCGGATTCGTCAACTTTGGCGCCTGCACTGGTATCAGCACACTTGTCGACAGAATCGGCCACGCCGTCTCCATCACTGTCGACGACAGCCGCGACGGCTGCTTTTGCCTGCTCCGCAAGTTGTGATTCTTTTTTCTCGGTCTGCTCTGCGGCGCGTTCAACCACCTCTGCGGGCTGCCGGTTGCTGTCACTGCTATCCGAGCTGCTGCTGCCGATCACAAAGTTCAGTGCAGCGTAGACTTCGCCGTCCCAGCGCTCGTTGTCGAAGCTGTAGCTTGGGCGAACGCCAAGATCTAGAACGAAAGCCTTGCTCAGTCCGCGTTGCAGGCCCATTTCGAATGCACCGAGCGTTTCTTCGTTGCCATCGATTTCGAGCTGGCCCACTGCGGCACCGCTGTACGGTTCAAAGCCGAGCCATTCGGAATCCTGATAGTGATGTCGGGCAGAGATAAAGTAATGGGTGAATTCGGCATCACCACCGCCAGCCTCGAAGTCCATATCCGCTTCGCTCCACCAGCCCTGAATGGACCACTGATCCTTGAAGCGGAAGCCGAACTGGGCGCCGGGCATGGGGCCCTCGTCGAAATCCGGCGGTGCAATATGGCCGCCGAGATCAAAGTAATGTTGGGACAGGTGCAGCCCCAGATAACCATAGTTGGCGGGAACATTGTGTTCGGCGATTGCAGTAGCGGAGAGGACGGTAATGGAGGCGGCGAGTAGCAGTTTTTTCATGGCGACAGTCCAGGTTGCCTTGGTGAGGCCGCCACTATCGCCTTGTGCCGCTCTGGATTCAAGCTGGCTTGATCTTATGCCTGTTTTCATTCTTTTTCATGAAGTTGATGTTATGCGGAGCGGTTCACACTACGCAGCGCCGCTGCACCAATCTTGAGTATCCGCATGTCGCCCCATGGTGTACCGCTGCCTGCGTTGACGGTCAGTGCAACCGACAGATTTCTGGCCGGGTCCGCCCAGGCGCCGGAGCCACCGAAACCGAAATGGCCAAAAGCTTCCCGTGGTCGCCGTCTGGTTAATACATATGGCTGGTGATAGCCAAGCCGCCAGCGCATCGGCGAGAACAATGCCCGGTCCAGCGTGTCGACCTGCTGCGCACTGATAACCGGCAGCATTGCTGCATCCAGTATGCGCACATCATCAAGTTCACCGCCATTGGCCAGAGCCGCATACATCCGTGCCAGCGAACGGGCGGTAAAGGTACCGTTCACTGCCGGCATAGCGGCTCGCAGTCCCTCGGTAGTGACGAGTTTGCGTGGGTGAAAGCCACGCACACTGACCGCGTCTTCAAAAGGTGAAAAATCCGGGGCCAGCCCGCGTTGCTGCAATGCGATCAGGCTGGAGCGCAGATTGCCTGCGAGTTTCTTCTTCAGTGATTTTCGTATTGAGGTAGGGCGTGTGGAGGAGCCAGCCGGGGACCCCATCAATAACATCGCGACACGATGATGTTCAGTGCCTGGTACGCCGATATAGAAACCATCCAGAGCCAACGGACGGGAAATTTTTTCCTGAACCAGATTGCTGATCGAATCACCGCCAGCGCGACGAATGACTTCACCAACCAGCCAGCCATAGGTCAATGCGTGGTAGACGCTGTGCGGCGCCTTCGCGTGATTGCTTGGCGCTGCAGCGAGTGCGGTGCAGGCCCTGTCCCAATCAAGCAGATCTTCGAACGACAGCTTCAGATCGCGCATGCCGTAGAGCCCGGCCCGATGGGTCAGCAGGTCGCGCACAGTTATCGCCGACTTGCCATTTGCGGCAAACTCCGGCCAATAGTGTGCTACCGGGCTGTCGTAATGGACTTTGCCTTCTGCCACCAGCTGATGTAGCAAGGTTGCGGTCACGCCCTTGGTGGTGGAAAAGGAAACGCTGAGGGTATCTTCCTGCCACGGGTTGCCATGGTCATCACGAACGCCACCCCACAGGTCAACCACCTTGCGACCACGATGATAGACGCAGACGGCGCCACCGCCGGGGGTTTTCTGGAGCTGCTCGCGAAAGGCTTTTTCAACGGACTGAAACGCCGGGTCGGCATGGCCCTGTATCATTTTCATAACGGACTATAGGGTTGCTTGCAGTGACCACAGGTTATACCGGCTGGGCGCCGCGACCACAATTGGCTGTCGGTCTATTGGCTCAGCTGTCCGTATATGGAAGTTCATCAGGCATCAGCACTGGTGAGGGAATAACGCGAAAGCGAACCAGGCCGATCATCTGTCCTGTACCGGTGACAACCTGCACCTCCCAGTCACCAACCGGGTCTGCGGGGAAATGCAGCTTGTGGCTCCAGGCCCGGTAGCCTTCATCACGGCCACCGTTAATGGTCATGGGAATACGATCCACTTCCTCCCCGTTTTGCCGCCAGACGTGGTACACGGTTTCGCGCAGGCCGCGCGGCACACGAATAGCGGTCCAGGCATACAGGCCATCCCAGTGGAGCTTGCTCGCGTCTACCTGGATCACGGGTTCGCCCGGGATACGCTGCGCACGATTAATTTCATGGGTTACCGATACACTGGCAAGGCGCATTGGTACACCCGGTACCCACTCGCGCAGTTGCCAGGTTGCCAGGGCCAGCATCAGAAGAATGACCGCAAGCACCGGTACCCGCCAGAGCGCATCGGCGGGAAACAGTGTTTTCAGGCCGGGCAGGATTAATATCAATGAGATGCACAGTGCTGCAATAAAACTTTCGGATGTAGTGAGGTGAACAATGATCGGCAGCGCGACCAGCAGGGTGGCAAACAGGGCCAGCGCATGGAATATGACAAACAGGGTGCGCCTTGGCGCCAGACCGCGAAAATACAGTGGATCAATCAGCGTCACCAGCGCACACAGGGCCAGCAACCCGGTAACAGCAACCTGGCCGGTATGCCAGTGTGTGGCGGCAAGAAAGAAAGGCAGAACGAAGAAAAAGCTTTCCTGATGCACCATCTGGGTGGCGAAGCGGATCAATCCGGGCGGCAAGTCCAGGCCGAAGCGGGACAGCACACTTTGCCGCAGGGTTTGTTCCAGCGTCAGCCATATCCAGCTGACCAGCATCATCAGGGCGATGCCCTGAGCCACCTGTTCGCTGCGCTCGATCAGGAAAAAGCTGGCCAGACCGGAGAAGAATCCAAACGCTGCCAGTAGCCCGGGGTGGCGCTGGGCCAGGCTGATCAATCGTAACAGCAGGGCTTTCAGGATTTGCATGGTTCCCGGCTGGTCAGGGGTGATGGCGAGTCAGACCACGCCATGCCCCTGTGGTTCAGCATAAGTCAGGCTGAAGCGTTGATCGGCACGTACTTGCTTGGCAGGGAGTAACGCAGGATGCGCCAGATCACTTGTGAGAACTGGCTCAGCAGCGAGCCGGCGTTGTAGTGCACACCATAACGCTTGCAGATCGCCCGAACCTCCACCGACAGTTCGGCATAACGATGGGCCGGGATATCGGGGAAAAGGTGATGCTCGATCTGATGGCTCAGATTGCCACTCATCACATGCAGCAGTTTGCTGCCAGTCAGATTGGATGAGCCGCGGATCTGGCGGAAGTACCAGTGGCCGCGGGTTTCGTCTTTCAGCACCTTCTTCGGGAACAGCTGGACATCAGCGGTAAAGTGACCGCAAAAAATAATCGTGTAGGTCCACAGGTTACGAATGCCGTTGGCAACCAGATTGCCAAGAATAACCGGAACGAAGAAAGGGCCGGCCAGCAGCGGGAAAATCACATAATCCTTGATTAGCTGGCGGCGTGCTTTTTTCAGGAACGGCTTCATCTCGCCAAGCATTTCCTTGCCGCTTTTCTTGCCGTTGAAGAACTTGCCGAAGCGCAGGTCCTGGATCGCCACGCCCCACTGAAACAGCAGGGCAAAAATAAGCGCGTAGATCGGCTGGCCGAGGAAGAATGGACGCCAGCGTTGCTCCGGGAACAGCCGTAGCACGCCGTAACCGATGTCCTCGTCCATGCCCTTGATGTTGGTGTAAGTGTGGTGATTGTAGTTGTGGGTCTTGCGCCAGTGATCGCTGGTGCCGACCAGATCCCACTCGAAGGATTTGCCGCTCAGGTGCGGGTCATTCATCCAGTCGTACTGGCCGTGCATGACGTTATGGCCCAGCTCCATATTGTCGAGAATCTTGGCAATGCCAAGCAGCAGGGTGCCGACAATCCAGGCTGGTGGGAACAGACCGAAAAACAGCAGGCCACGACCGAGCACTTCGGTATAGCGTACGGCGGCAACAATGCGGCGAATATAGCGGGCATCGCGTTCGCCCAGATCAGACAGGGTGCGTTCGCGCAGCGCATCCAGTTCGGCGCCAAAGGCGGCGAGCTGCTCATCGCTCGGGCGGTTAGCTTTTTTCTGGCTGCGGTTGAGTACGGAAGTCATCGAAGAAGTCATGATCAGAGTTCCAGAGTCAGATCAGAGTTGGCGCTATTGATGCAAAGGCGCACGGGGCTCGGCTCGTTCTGCACGGTGCCGTTACGGGTGTCGGTGGTGCTGCCGCTTTGCTTCTGGCACGAGCAGGTATTGCAGATGCCCATGCGGCAACCGTAGGCGGGTTTCAGGCCGCTATCTTCCAGCGCTTTCAGCAGCGGAGTTCCGGATGGAATCTGTACGCTGATATTGCTTTTGCTGAGCGTGACGGTGACCGGTGCGCCGGCTCGGGTGACCACCGGCGCAGGGCTGAAAGACTCGGCACGGAACAGTGCGGCCTGCGGCTCAACCAGTTCGCGTACGCTGTTGACGAATCCGTCCGGCCCGCAAACATAGACACGGCGACGTTCCAGATCCGGAACGAGATTGCGGAACAGGGCTTCCCGTGGCCGGCCATCAAGCTCACCGGGCAGACGTTCGCTTTCGCGAGTCAGGACAGTGTGTATTTTCAGCAATGGATCGCATTTGCCGAGGCTGTGCAGGTCTTCACTGAAGCACAGATCGGCCCGGGTCCGGGCCCAGTAGATCAGTGCCACCGGCTGCTCCAGTGGTTTCTGCAGCAGGGTCTGCAGCAGGCTCATGATCGGGGTAATGCCGGAGCCGGCCGCGACGAACAGCCAGGCGGCTGCTTCTTTCGGCAGGGTCATGTCGCCAAAGGTGGTGCCAAGTTCGACCACATCGCCGACCTTGCTGTGGTGGACAAGGTGCCGGGAGACCTTGCCTTCCGGGATCGCTTTGATGGTCAGGCGGATGCGGCCATCGCTGCGCAGCGCGTTCGACGGGCTGTAGCTGCGGGTCAGGCGGATGCCGTTGACCTCCACCGTCACATTCAGGTGCTGACCCGGCTGGAAACCCTGAAATCGCCGGTTTGGCTTGAGCACCAGGCTGATGGTATCGCGGGCCTCGACATGGCGAGACTCGATCCGGGCCAGGCAGCGCTCCCAGCTCAGGGTCGGAGAAAGCTTCTGTGCCCAGAAGTCGTACACCGCCGGGTCCACCAGCGGGGCGACAAAGCGTTTGAGGGTCTGGCTGGCCGTCATTCTGGGGCTCTCCGGATCAAGATGCCGGCGATTATACAGATGTATAAACAATTATCTATACACTTGTGCATCAAAAAAGCAGTATCATCCCCACTATCCGGCCAGCCTGCTACAGGACGATGACCATGAATGAGATTGCCAGCGACGAGCTACGGCCGGCGCCGCGCGCCCATCAGGGTCGTCGGGCGGTGATTTCCCGGGAAGATCTCATGGCCGCCGCCATGGTGCTGGTCGGCCCGAATCGCAGTATTTCAACCCTGAGTCTGCGCGAGGTGGCGCGCGAGGCCGGCATCGCGCCGAACAGCTTTTACCGGCACTTCCGTGATGTGGATGAGCTGGCAGTGACGTTGATTGAGCAGGCCGGCGCTTCCCTGCGCCAGGTGATTGGTGAGGCTCGTCATCGGGCCATCACCGGGCGCAGCGTGGTGCGCAGCTCGGTCGAAGCTTTCATGGAGCAGCTCTGGAGCGAGCAGAAGTACATGCAGCTGCTGTTGCGTGAGGGCACGGTTGGCTCCGATGCTTTCAAGGCAGCGGTGGAGCGGCAGCTGGTCTATTTTGAAGACGAGCTCGGTGTTGATCTGGTGCGGCTGGCCAGGGCCAATAACAGTGGCATCTATCGTCCGGACCTGGTGGCCCGCTCGATTACCCGGCTGGTATTTGCCATGGGCGCTACGGCGCTGGATCTGGCGCCGGAAAAGCGCCGGCAGGCGGTGGAGGACCTTATCATCATGGTGCGGATGATTGTGGTCGGCACCCAGACCATTGCCGAAGGTCGGGCCAGGATCGATTAGGGGGGCGCCGAAAAACGGCGGCACCTGTTGTAGGAGCGGCCGATCGGCCGCGATTTCCCGGAGCGAATCGCGGTCGATCGACCGCTCCTACAGCAGTTGATGGTTCAGATCAGTTCCAGTGACTTTACCATCTCACGCACCGCAGGCATTTCTTCACTTCGGTCCTCTTCGTCACACACGTAGCTGACGATTATCGCGAGTTGGCCGGCGGCCAGATACCAGATATGCCGATACTCGCCATCTGCCTGCAGCGCGATGCTGAAGCCGCGAAAATGCTTGCTGCGGAAATTCTCCTTCACCGCTTTCTTCGGCGCCTCACCGGCAAAGGTCTTCAATTCCTGTTCGCTGATGTCCGCGTCGCTTTGCATCGCGGTCACCTGTAACACGCCGACCCCGTCCGGACGGGTAAATACCGAGGTATCGCCATCATCATGGCCTTCCCAGCCGTCTGCCAGATCAATCGACCAGCCGGTTTCTGCTGCTTCGTTCATGCCTGAGACTCCTCAGATATCTGCATAGTTTTCGCCGCCTTTGAGCCAGCGGCGGATCAGGGGTTCAACCTGCTGCGGATGATCACGCAGCAACGCTTCGGCCATATTTCTGGCCGGTTCCATCAATGCTTCATCGCGCATCAGGTCAACAATGCGAAATGCCAATTCTCCGGTCTGCCGCGTGCCGAGCCACTCACCGGGGCCACGCAGGCGCAGGTCCTCTTCGGCGATTCGAAAACCATCGGTGGTATCGCGCATAACGCCGAGTCGGCGCTGGGCAGTATGCGACAGGGGCGTCGCATACATCAGTACGCAGTAGCTTTTTTCACTGCCCCGGCCAACCCGGCCGCGTAGCTGATGCAGCTGCGATAACCCCAGCCGCTCTGCATTCTCGATCACCATCAGGGAGGCGTTGGGCACATCGACACCGACCTCGATCACCGTGGTGGCTACCAGTAACTGGGCTTCGCCATTGGCAAACCGCGCCATGCGCTCGGCTTTTTCTTTCGACTTCAGGCGGCCGTGCACCAGTTCTATACCGAGTTCCGGCAGCGCCTCTGTCAGTTTTGCCCAGCTATCTTCTGCAGCGCTGGCCTGCAGTACTTCCGATTCCTCAATCAGGGTGCAGACCCAGTAAGCCTGAGCGCCGCCGAGGCAGGCATTGCGAATCCGCTCGATCACCTGTGGCCGGCGCGCCTCGCTGATGACCACGGTATCAATGGCTTGACGACCGGGAGGCAGCTCGTCAATCACCGAGGTGTCGAGATCCCCGTACAGACTCATCGCCAGGGTTCGCGGAATGGGCGTTGCGGTCAGCACCAGCTGATGGGGCACCTGATTGTCGAGCCGGCCTTTCTCGCGCAGAGCCAGACGCTGATGAACGCCGAAACGGTGCTGTTCATCAATAATGGTCAGGCCCAGGCGGTGAAACTGCACGGCTTCCTGAAACAAGGCATGGGTGCCAATCACCACCTGTGCCGACCCGCTACTGATTTTTTCATTCGCCTCACGACGCGCCTTGATACCGAGACTGCCAACCAGCCAGCTGACTTCAAGGCCAAGCGGCTGGAGCCAGTGACTGAAATTGCGAAAATGTTGCTCGGCCAGAATTTCGGTCGGTGCCATCAGTGCTACCTGATAACCGCAGGCAATTGCCGACAGCGCCGTGCAGGCAGCTACCAGGGTTTTTCCGGAGCCGACATCGCCCTGAACCAGGCGTAACATCGGATGCGGAATCTGCAGGTCGGCGTCGATTTCATTGATTACCCGCTGCTGTGCCCGGGTTAGCTGGAATGGCAGCGAGTCCAGTAATTTCTTGCGCAAGCCGTCGGCGTGGAGAACCGGCGCCTGATGGGCGCGTTGGCCGGCGCGGCGACTGAGCATGCCAAGCTGGTGGGCAATCATTTCTTCCATCACCAATCGACGGACGCTCGGGTGTTCGCCGGCCAGCAGCAGATCGACCGGGTCATCAGGCAACGGGTTATGCAGCTTTTGCAGCGCCTGTTGCAGTGACGGCAGGCCCTGTTGCTGCAACACGGATTCCGGCAGCAAATCCCGGGGCGGTTGTTGGCGCAGCACTGACAGTGCCTCGCGCATCATCTTGCGCAACAATAACTGGCTGACGCCTTCGGTGGTCGAATACACCGGTGTCAGCGCTTTCTCCAGCGGTGGCAGTGATGACCACGCCACCTGATACTCGGGGTGGTAGAACTCAAGCCCCGAGGCGCCGACGCGTGCCTCGCCATAAACACGAATCCTTGCGCCGCGCTCCAGGCTGTTTTTCTGTGCCGCGGAGAAATGGTAGAAACGCAGCGATACAGTGCCGGTGTTGTCGCCGATCTTGCACAGCAGGCTGCGGCGTTTGCCGAAGGTGATATCGCTAAGCAGCACTTCTCCCTCAATCACCGCAGACTGCTCCGGACGCAGGCTGCCGATCGGTACAATGCGAGTGCGATCTTCATAGCGGAATGGCAGGTGGAACAACAGATCTTCCACCGTTTCTATGCCAAGCTTGCCAAGGCGCTCGGCCACTTTCGGGCCGGCACCTTTGAGTCGGGTTACCGGCGCTTGCGCCAGCGAGGTCACCGCGCCAGCCCTTCCTTCGGCACTGCCTGACGTACCACCTCAATGGCTTTGGGACGCGGGAAGCTGTCGCGCCAGACCAGTGCGATGGTGCGCATCGGCACGGGTTTGATAAAGGGCCGCACGGCGAAGGTGTCTTCGCTATAGCTGTTATGGCGCAGTGCCGAGTCCGGCAGGATGGTAATGCCGAGGCCGCCGGCCACCATATGCCGCAATGTTTCAAGCGAGCCGCCTTCGATCTGCACCAGCTTTTTCTGCTTGTGTGAATCAATCGCCGGACACAGCTCCAGCACCTGCTCGCGGAAACAATGTCCCTCGCCCAATAACAGCAGGGTTTCGTCCAGTAGCTGATCGGGTTTGATATGTTTTTGACCGGTCCAGGGGTGGTTGGCCGGCAGCAGCACCGAGAACGATTCCTCATACATCCTGGCGCGCACCAGACCACCGCCGGAAAAAGGCAGCGCAACAATAATGGCATCCAGCTCGCCCCGTTCGAGCTTGCCCCGCAGGACGTGGGTGTAGTTTTCCTCGATGAACAGCGGCATTTCTGGCGCCGCCTTGCGAATTCTTGGCACGATCACCGGAAACAGATAAGGCGCCACAGTAAAAATGGCGCCGATTCGCAGTGGCGCACTGAGTTGATCGCGTTGCTTGTCGGCCAGCTGCTCAAGCAGTTCGGCCTGCTCCAGTACGCGCTGAGCCTGATTGATGATCGGTTCGGCTTCGGCGCTGACGCGAACCTCTCGCGGGCGCCGCTCGAACAGGGTCATGCCGAGGTGGTCTTCCAGCTTTTTGATCGCCGCGCTGAGGGTGGGCTGGCTGACGTTGCAGATGTCGGCGGCGCGACCGAAATGCTTCTCCCGCGCCAGTGCCACAAGGTAGCGAAGTTCTGTTAGAGTCATGATCGGCCTTGGTTTGATAGAGATTAACTATGGCGCAGTGTAGCAAGTTCGGTCGCTGACGGGAGAAGATTTTGGCGCATATTCTTGTCGCCGGTTTGGGTGATCTGGGGCGGTCTCTGGCTCAGGGCTGGCTGGCGGTTGGCCACCGGGTCAGCGGTATTCGCCGTGGTCAGGACGGTCCGGCTGGTGTCGACCTGTACCCTCAGGATTTGTTGTCAGATCCGCTGCAGTTACCGCCCGACCAGATCGACCTGCTCTACATCATCATGACGCCGGGCAGTCGTGATGACGAGGGATATCGTGATGCCTATTTGCGTGCGCCAGCGCGGCTGCTGGATGCACTGGCGCGGCAGCAGCCTTTGCCGCCGGTCGTCTTTGTTTCCAGCACGGCGGTCTACGGTGACCAGGGTGGTGAGCCGGATGAGCATGCCGAACCGAGGCCGGATGCCTTTAATGGGCGCATTCTGCTGGCGGCTGAACAGGAAATTTCCCTGCGCACGCTGACGACAGCGGTGCGGTTCTCCGGCATCTATGGTCCGGGTCGGGAGCGGTTGCTAAAGCAGGTGGAAAATATTCGTGACGGCGCTGCGCCGCCAGCGCCGCAGTGGAGTAATCGAATTCACAGTCTCGACTGTGTCGGTATCCTGCAGCGTGTCGGCGAGGGCTGGCTGAACGGAGACATGCAGTTACCGGTGGTGGTGGGAACCGATGCCGAGCCGGCGCTGAATGTCAGTGTGTTGAACTGGCTCAGTGCACAAACCGGCGAACCGCTGCAGCTGTTCGAGCCGGACATCGCGCCGGGCAAGCGCATTCGTAGCCAGTTTATTTCCGAAGGGCGGTATCGTCTGGTTTATCCGGACTATCGCCAGGGCTACGCGGCAATGCTGAACCGCTAGGAATCCCGGGAAAGCTGCCATATTTGTTGCAGGAGCGGCCGATCGGCCCTCCTGCGGGCTAGTCAGGCCAGGACCTTTTCAGCATCGCTGTATCAACAAAGGCGTTACTCAATCACCATGATGCCGTCCATTTCCACCTGCGCATCCTTCGGCAGTGCCGCCACCGCGACTGCAGCGCGGGCCGGATAGGGTTGCTGGAAATAGCGCGCCATGACCTCGTTGACCAGAGCAAAGTGCTTGAGATCAATCAGGAAGATATTCAGCTTGACGATCTGCTGCAGGCTGCCGCCGGCGGCTTCACACACTGCTTTCAGATTCTCGAACACCTGGACAATCTGCGCTTCCATATCGCCGGTGGCGAGCCTCATGGACTTCGGGTCAAGCGGGATCTGGCCGCTCAGGTAGACAGTGTCGCCTACCTTGACTGCCTGGGAGTAAGTGCCGATAGCCTTCGGGGCCTTCTCGGTGGAGATAATCGAACGGTTAGGCATTGCCTGGGTCCCCCACAGATAAACAGGATTAGTCAGAGCCGCTGAATCCGGATCACATTGGACAGGTTTCGCAGCTTTTTGATGATCCGGGCAAGATGTACCCGATTATGGACCATGACCGTGACATTAATCACGGTGAGCGTGGCATCTTTCTCGGCCATACTGATGGTCTCGATATTCGAGCCGAGCTCGGCAAGATGGGTGGCAAGGGTCGCCAGTACCCCTTTTTTGTTGATCAGCTCGATGCGCAGGGCAGCGCTGAACTCGTGATCAACGCCCTGTTCCCAGCCCAGCGCAATGCATTTTTCCGGATTGTTGCGCAGCTCTGCCAGCACGTTCTTGCAGGTATCTCGATGTACCACGATGCCTCGGCCGGCGCTGAGGTGGCCGAGAACGTGATCGCCGGGTAGTGGGTGGCAACATTTTGCATAGCTCACCAGCAAGCCTTCGGTGCCGCGAATCGCTATCGGTTTACGTTCTTCCCCGGGCATCACTTCTTCGTGTTCGCCCATCAGTTTTCTTGCTACCAGTGGCGCCAGCCGATTGCCCATACCGATTTCTTCGAGCAGGGCATCCAGTGACGGATAACCGTTGGCCGCCAATTCTGCCACCACCCGCTCAATGGGTAATTCATTCATGGTGCGGCCATAGGCAGACAAGGCCTTTTCCAGCAGTCGCTCGCCCAGCTCGAGGGATTCTTCCCGGCGCTGGCTTTTCAGGAAATGGCGGATGTTTGAGCGCGCCTTGGCAGTGACGACAAAATTGAGCCAGGCGGGATTCGGAGTAGCATTCGGCGCAGTAATGATGCGCACGGTTTGCCCGGATTCCAGTTTCGTTGACAGCGCGGCCAGCTGGCCGTCGATGCGCGCAGCGACACAGGTATTGCCGATTTTTGAATGTACCGCGTAGGCAAAATCCACCGGCGTGGCGCCGGCCGGCAACTCCTTGATCTGGCCCTTGGGGGTAAAGATATAGACTTCGTCCGGGAACAGGTCGACTTTGACGTTCTCGATAAATTCGATTGAGTCGCCGGCTTTTTGCTGCATTTCCAGCAGGCGCCCCATCCACGACTGCGCCCGGCTCTGGGTCGGGCTGCCGGGTTCGGTTTCATCAACCTTGTAAAGCCAGTGCGCCGCAATGCCGTTGTTGGCCATTGCCTCCATTTCCTCGGTGCGGATCTGGATCTCCAGTGGCAAGCCTGAACGCGCTTTCAGTGTGGTGTGCAGCGACTGGTAGCCGTTTGCTTTCGGAATGGCAATGTAATCCTTGAAACGGCCGGGAATCGGAGTGAAATAATTGTGCGTTGCGCCAAGCACTCGATAACAGGTGTCAACGCGGTCGACGATGATCCGGAATCCGTACACGTCCATGATGTCAGCAAAACTTTTTTGCTGTTCTTTCATTTTCATGTAGATGCTGTACAGGTGCTTCTCGCGGCCGATCACCCGTGCTTCGATGCCTTCCTGTTCGAGGCAGTGTTCAATGCTGGCTTTCAGAGTTGAGAGAATTTCCTTGCGATGGCCGCGTGCCGATTTCACCGCCTTGGCAATCAGTCTGGCGCGCATCGGGTAGATGGCATTGAAGCCAAGGTCTTCGTACTCGACGCGCATGTTGTACATGCCGAGACGGTTGGCAATCGGTGCGTAGATTTCCATGGTTTCAAGGGCGATGCGTTTGCGCTTTTCCGGCGGCATCACATGCAAGGTGCGCATATTGTGCAGGCGGTCGGCCAGCTTCACCAGAATCACCCGGATATCGCGGGTCATGGCGAGCATCATCTTGCGCAGGTTTTCTGCCTGTTGCTCGGCCTTCGATTCGAATTTGATCTGGGCGATTTTCGATACGCCGTCAACCAGTTCGGCCACTTCCGGGCTGAATTGGGCAGCAAGCTGTTCTTTGCCAATGCCACAGTCCTCAAGTACGTCATGCAGCATTGCCGCCATCAGACTCTCGTGATCCATGTGCATGTCGATCAGGATATTGGCGACCGCCAGGGGATGGCTGATGTACGGGTCGCCGCTGCGCCGGTACTGGCCCTCATGGGCGCGCTCGGCAAACTCGTAGGCACGCACAACCCGGGCGATCTGATCGTCGTCCAGATAACTTTTCAGCCGTTTAACGAGATTGTGAATGGTGGCCAAGCCGCGCCTTCAGGGTTTGTGTGTCAACCCTAGGGAGCTTAGGACCGGCGTGCCGGTTTGTCTATGACGCTTTCTCAAGAAAGCGTCATGACTCATTGAAAAAAAAGGGATTTTACAATCCCTCCGAATCCTCAGTTGCTGAACGACTCGGTCAGCAGGGCGAGCTCGTCAATGGCATCGCGGCGGGTTTCTGCCTCGCTGTCCATCGAATTAGGGGTCACCAGACCCTCGGCGATCTCACGCAGGGCCACCACGCTTGGCTTGTCATTCTCCCAGGCCACACGGGGTTCCTTGCCGCCGGTCTGCAGCTGACGGGCGCGGCGAGCCGCTACCAGAACCAGCTCGAAGCGGTTTTCCATGTTTTCCAGGCAGTCTTCAACGGTTACACGAGCCATAGGTCACCTCTTTAGCGGACGGCGATTCTACTGCGCCGGGGCATCCCCGGACAACAGGTCACTGAGCAGGTCAACGCAGCCGGTCATCTGCCGCCTGGTACGCTGGCGTTCGGCACGGAAGATTGCTGCCATATCGGCCAGCGCCCGGTCGAAGTCATCGTTGACCACCAGATAGTCATACTCGCCGTAATGGCTGATCTCGTCGCGGGCGCCGGCCAGCCGGCGGGCGATCACGTCTTCGCCATCCTGGCCGCGGCCGCGCAGGCGTTCGGCCAGCATCGGCAGGGACGGCGGCAGGATAAAGATGCTGATGGTTTCCGGCACCAGCCGGCGGATCTGCTGGGCGCCCTGCCAGTCGATCTCGAGGATCACGTCCTTGCCGCTGCGCAGGGTGGTGGTGACCCAGTCCGCCGAGGTGCCATAGAAATTGCCGAAAACCTCGGCATGTTCGAGAAAGCGGCCCTGCTCGACCATGCGCACGAAGCGGGTACGGTCGGTAAAGTGATAGTCGACCCCGTCCACCTCGCCCGGGCGAATCGGCCGGGTGGTGTGGGAAATCGACAGACACAGGGTCTCGGTCTGCTCCAGCAGTTTGGCCAGCAGGCTGGTCTTGCCGGCGCCGGAGGGGGCCGAAACGATAAACAGGGTGCCTTTGATGATGGTCATGGGTTACTCGATGCTCTGGTGCTGCTCATTCGGTGCTTTTTGATGACTAATTAAAATGTGCCGATGAACTGGACTTCATGGGCGGCACCGCGCTGAGACAACACCCCGGCGGCCCTGGACCGGCTAGGGTCGGGGGTAAGCCGGGTATCATACGGATGAGGCGCGTCAACTTACCATTTGGATTAGTTCGATATCTTTCTTAAGGAGGTCGTTAACCAGCACAGAGAGTTCAATGCCTCTGGCTTTGGCTAGACACATCAGCGTGGCCTGAACCTCGGCATCCAGGTACACCGGCAGATGAAGCTCGGCATCTTCGCGGTAGAACTTGCCACGCGTCGCCTGAGTGAAGTCGTATTCATTCTGCATGCTTAACCCCTGTACTGTTTGGCCTCATGGGCGGTGGCTGTCCTGGCCGAAATTATACGCACATGGATAACGTCATCATCCGCCTCTCTCCACGTATGTGCCACTACTACTAAACGCCTGTCGTTCACCTCGCCCATTGTAATCCAGCGCTCTTCGTGTTCACGATGCGCTTCGTCGTGGATGCTCAGCGCCAGCGGATCCCGGAATACCAAGGCAGCCTCCGCAAAACTGACGTTGTGCTTCTTGAGGTTGCTCTGGGCCTTGCCGGGATCCCATTCGAAATGTAGCTGCATGGTTGGCTCTGAGGCTGCCCATTCCCCGCAGTATAGTCGCTCCGCCCGCTGGTCCCAAGCCGACTGACCTCCGCCGGTGGGGTGGGTGGAGTCAGCTCACCTAACCGGTCAGCTCAATCGTCCAGACCAAGATTCTTCACCACTTCATCCAGCGTATAGGTTTTTTCCTTACCTTCCCGGACGCGTCGGGAGGCCTGCACAGCGTCGTAGTAGTCTTCCAGGTCTTCCAGCTGCTGTTCCAGCGCCTGACGAACATAAAAGGCCTTGGTGCGGCCGGTACGGCGGGCTCCTGCGACAGATGTATACGTATCTTCGCAGAAGGCCGTGGATTCTATTCGATGTTCTGGACCTGCTCACGCATCTGCTCGATCAGCACTTTGAGTTCGACGGCGGCCTGGGTGGTTTCGGTATCAACGGATTTGGAGCCCAGCGTATTGGCTTCGCGGTTCAGCTCCTGCATCAGGAAGTCGAGTCGGCGACCGATCTGGCCGCCGTCTTTGAGGGAGCGGCGTACTTCACCGACGTGGGCAATCAGCCGGTCGAGCTCCTCGGCGACATCCATCTTCTGGGCAAGGATAACGATTTCCTGTTCCAGCCGCTGCGGGTCCGGGCTGGCAATGACTTCCTCGA
>JBECKT010000028.1:0-3509 GCA_040235405.1 Alcanivoracaceae bacterium | reverse complement strand
ATTTTCAACGCCCGGCCGGTGGCCCTGCTGAGGGTATTGGCCGACGGCGACGACTGGCGACTGGCGGAAATCGTTGTCCACCCGGCCACCCGGGGGCGCGGTGTCGGCAGTGAAATGCTGCGTCAGGCCGGCAACCTGCTGGCGCCGGCCGTTCTGGACAGCGGCCCGCGCTGGTCACTGTAGGAGCCGCCGACCGGCGGCGAGGCTCGTAAATCGCGGCCGATCGGCCGCTCCTACAAATCCTCCGTCGGCAGGCGGATGCAGAAGGTGGCGCCCTTGTCGATACCGCCGCTCTCTGCCCAAAGCTCGCCACCCATCTGCCGGACCATCACCCGCGCCATCGGCAGGGACAAGCCAAAGCCGTCGGCGTGGTGGCCGGAGCCGACCATGAAAAACGGCTGGAAGATGCCTTCAAGATTGTCGCGCGGAATACCTTGCCCCTGATCATGCAGCCGGATCACCACCTCGCCATCGCCCGACTCAGCGGAAAACAGCAGCTCGCCGCCTTCCGGGCTGACCCGCAGAGCGTTGTCCACCAGCATCATCAGCACTTCACGCAGCTCCCGCTCACAGCCAAGTACGGAAAGGTCGGCGGGCACCCGGTTCAGCACCTTTACCTTCCGCTCTTTAAGGGGTTCGGCAAAGTCGGCAATCAACCGGTCAATCATCCACATGGGCTGACAAAAGCCCTGGGCCGGCGGCTGCTCGCGACTGGCCAGATCGAAGTAGCGTAACGAAGTCGCTACCAATTCCTGCAACCGGTCCTGCCCGCGCTTGACCATAAGCACCGCATCACGCAGCTCCTTCGGCACCGATCCGGTCTCCAGCAAACGGGCACTGCCCAACCAGTTCAGCGGTGTATTCAGCTCGTGGCTGAGGTACTCCAGAAACACCAGCTTGTCCTTGTCGAGACGCTGCACTTCGGCTATGTGGCGGCGCATTGCTTCCTCGGATTCCTTCGACAGTCTGTCGCGCTGATATTCCAGCAGGTTGATCCGGTCACCGAGCGCCAGCGACAGCAGCACGGCCACCCAGCCGCCACCAATATGAGGTGCATAATTACCGAGCATGGTATGCGGAATCACACCGAGATTATCCAGTGCAAACACCACACAACCCAGCAGAAAAACGGACCAGGCCGCCACATACAGCCGCGCCGCAGTATAACCGCGCAGCCAGGTCAAGGTGCCGATACCGAACAGGGACAGCACCACCGCCAGCACCAGCAAGGTATTCAGGTGATAGGACCAGGGCGGCGGCACCACAAGCGTCAACGGCACCATCACCGCAGAGGCACGGAACAACCACAGCAGCCAGCGCTGCGCCAGCGGCATACGCTCGGACAAATCAAGGAAATGCATGGAATAACGCACTAGCGCCGCCATACCGATATAGGCAAATAGCGGGTAATGCTCATTCAGCCGCGGCCATTGTGGCCACAGGTACTGCAGGCCGAAGCCGTTCAGATTGAGCAGGCTGACGCCCAGCGCACCAAGAAAAATCACGTAGTAAAGGTAGGCGATATCGCGGACCGAAAAATACAACAACAGGTTGTACACCAGCATGACAAACAGGCCGCCGAAGAACAGGCCGAAAATCAGTTGCTCGTAATAGGTGCGCTCGATCAGGCCCTGAGCGCTGGCCAGTTTCAGCTCCAGATTCAGGGCGCCCTTGCCGGCAACTCTAAGGTAGTAGGTCTGCGGCCCCGCAGCGCTGCTGTCGAGCGGAAAAATGAACTCGCGATGGGCGATAATGCGCTGATCAAACGGAAACGCGTCCCCCATTTCCACCGGGTAGTAGCCGCCGTCAGGCTGCGGCTGGTACAGCACTAGCTGATCGACGATCGGGTGGCGCTGGACCAGATACCAGGACTGATCCTGAACCATGGAAAAATCGACACTGAAGCGCAGCCAGATATTCGAACGGGTAAAACCAAAGCCGGGATAGTGGCGGCCGGAAGGACGAAACCGGTCACTGAACGGCCCCCTGACATCCTCGACCGACCAGCGTCCTTCCGGATCCTCCAGCACCTCCAGATCCAGCCCGATAACCCGCTCCATGTCCTGCGGGGTGGGCGTAATCAGCGCCAAGGCCGGAGCCGCCGCCACCAGCAGGCCAAACAGACAATAGCGGAACTTTTTCAAAGCAATCTCCCCCCAACTGCGATCACCGTAATATCAGCGCCACCCGATGGCCTTTCATTGTTATGCTGTTATTCGTTACTCATGGCCATGTCGGTCACAGCCTCCCTATAATCGACCGCACGCAACCGCCACGCAAGGAGACAACCATGCTTCGCGCACTGAAAATCCTCGGCATCATCGTTCTGGCCCTGATCGTATTGGTTGCAGGGGGCATTTTCGCTATCACCCGACTGATCGACCCGAACGACTTCAAGCCGCAAATCAGCACCGCCGCCCGCGAGCAGGCCAACCTTGATGTGCAGATCCCGGGCAATCTGGCCTGGAGCTTCTGGCCCTACCTCGGCATTGAGGTAGGTCGCACCGAAGTACGCATTGCCGATGACGAACAGTTGTTTGCGGCGTTTGACAATGTTCGCACCAGTATTGCCGTGATGCCGCTACTGCGCGGCGCGGTCGAACTGTCGGGCGTGTATCTGGACGGTCTTGAGCTGAATCTGGTGGAAACCGCCGAAGGCGCCAACTGGGAGCGAATCGGTGCAGCCGAAGCAAGCACCGAAACCGCAGCAGACCCTGCCGCGGAAAGCCAGCCACTGGATATGCCGGTATCCATTCCGGAAATCACCGTCAGCAACGGCAAGGTGCGCTACCTGAACAACGTCGATGGAACCGATATCCGGGTAGAGCAGCTGAATGTCAGCGCCCGCGATTTCAGTCTAACCTCGCCGTTCCCGCTGGAGGCGGCGCTGCGTTACCAGGATCAGGCCGACATTCGCATTGATGTGGCCGTCAGCGGCACGGTCAGTATGGATCTGGAGAAAAACCTGTTCCGTTTTGAGCAGGCGGTAATCGATACCACTCTCGCCGGCATCACCACTTTGCCGCTGCAAATTCATGCCAGACAAAGTATTGAAGCCGCCCTGGACGAAGATCGCATCAGCATCCGCGACATTCTGGTGGAAGCAGCAGGCACCCGTACCACTGGCAATCTGGAGCTGACCCAGCTGTCAGCCAGGCCGATCTTTCGCGGCACGCTCAGTGTTGCCCCGTTTGATGCCAACTCCGCGCTGAAAGCCATTGGCGAAGCACCGATCGAAACCACCGACCCGGCCGCCCTGAAAAAGGTCGCCATGGAAATGACCTTTAGCGGCCCGGAAAACAGCATCCTGCTTGAACCACTCAAGATCACTCTGGATAAAAGCACCATCACCGGTGTAGCCGGGCTGACCGATATTGATAGCGGCCATATCCGCTTTGATCTGACCCTGGATCAACTGGTGGCCGACGGCTACCTGCCACCGACTGTTGAAGAAGCTGCAGCGGAACCAGAAGTACTGGCCACCACCGAGTCGCTGCTGCCGCCACTCT
>JBECKT010000169.1:0-3761 GCA_040235405.1 Alcanivoracaceae bacterium | reverse complement strand
ATCTGGATGCTCCGGTGGCGGCACAGCTTGGCAGCGTTGAAATTGATGCCGATGGCGCGCTGCGCTTCACCCGGGTTAGTGGTGCCGACGATGTGGCGATATCCGCCCACAGCATCGTGGCCGACGGCGCCATCACAGCCGGGGATCGCCTTGATCTGGTGGCCGATGGCGATATCCACCTTGCCACTAATCCTGATGATACGCCGGCAACTTCTGAAGCGCGCCGTATTGATATTCAGGCCCGGAGTTTGCAAATCGATGCGGATGCGGCGCTGACCGGCCGGCTGCTGGAAGCGGAGCTGAACAGCCTCGACAACAGCGGCGTGATTCGCGCCGATGTGGCAGATATCACGATTGCGAATACGCTGAATAACCAGAATGTAATCGAAGGCCGACATCTGACCCTGAATGCGGCTGATATCGACAACACGGATGGCAATATTGCTGCCTCCGGCCGGCTGGGCATCACTGTTGATGACTACATCCATCGGGGTGAAGTGCAGGCAAATGAGCTGGTCTTGACCAGTGCCAACGATATTGTTGTCGACGAGACATCGGACTGGCGTCTGGCAGGTGCTGCCACTTTCACCGCCGGGAATGAGCTTCGTAACGACGGCATTCTGTCGACCATCGGAGTGCTGTCGATTGGTGCTGATACGGTCAGTAATACCGGCAGTCTTGCCTCACAAACAGAGTTGCTTCTTGAAGCTGCGCAGGTCGGCAATGATGCAGATTCGCTGATACTTGCCGGCACCAGCGCCAATTTGAGGGTCGACAACCTTTACAACGCCGGTGATATCTACGCGGTAATTGATCTGACCTTGTCGGGCCTGAGTCAGGTAGCCGCCATTGGTGTATATAACGAGGGAGGATTGATCGGTACCCAGACAGGAAACATCAATCTGCATGCTGATTACGTTACTAATATCGGTGTCGGCGAGTTTCTCGGAATGCTTGAGTGGACCGACCCGGATTTCGTCTGGCCTGACTCTGGTGCCGGGCAAGATTACAACGAAAGATGTTTTCTGCAAAACCGCTATTCCGGCTGCAGAACCAGAACCTACCGGGATTCTGATCGTAACCAGTTTATTCCGGAGGATCAGCTGGCGTTTGAGTACCTCCCAGTCGAGGGCGTAATTCTCGCCGGAGGTAATCTGGATATTCAGGCGCACATACTGACTAACCTGTACAGCCTGCTCGGCGCGCATGGCAACGTTGATATTGCCATCTACGATAATGCCGAAGGCAATGGCGGTGCTGTTATCAATAGTGGATATGATGTTGCGCTTGAGCATGAAACGCGCACCGACTCCTCATGGTATGTGCAAACCAGTAGTAGCTGGGAAAAAGACAGGAAATACACCTATACGACGATACGCGCGGACGAGGATCCGGAAACCTGTAATCGCTACATGGTGCGCTGCGGAAGAGATGATCCACAATTTGCGCCTGCAACGTACACCTACCAAACCGTACTTGCAGCTCGTATTGCTGCCGGTGGCCTTGTTACCTTCAGCGGCGTCGAACGGCTGGTCAATGGCGTCCATGAAAATGACCCTGTATTCACCAATACCCAGGCGGCACTGCGCGGAGACGGGCTGGCGGATGCATCACTTTACCGGCTTGATCCTTTGGAGGTGGGCGGCTTTGCCCTGCCGGGGCGTAATGGCCTGTTTGTATTTAACGGCAGTGCCAACCATCCCTACCTGATCGAGACCAACCCCCTGTTTGCCTCCCATAGCGGCTTTATGGGATCAAGCTACATGCTCGATCGCCTTGGCTGGAATCCCGAGCCAGGCCAGCGCCTGCTCGGCGACAGCTTCTATGAGCTGAACCTGTTGCAGAACTCGTTGATGGGGCAGCCAGTGCTGGCTGGTACTGCACAGGAAGAGCGCGAGCAGTTCTTCACCCTGTTGATGGATCAGGGCATTGCCGCTGCGGAATCGCTTGAGCTGTCGGTGGGGGTGTCCCTGTCTGCCGAGCAGATCAACGCCCTGCAAAGCGACATTATCTGGCTGGAAGAGCGAGAAGTGGCCGGTTACAAGGTGCTGGTGCCGGTGGTCTATCTCGCCAATGGTATTCAAGCCCCTGATGCTCTGATTGCCGGTCAGTCGGTGGATATCGACGCTGGTTCGATAACCAGTACCGGCACTCTGCGTGCACAGGAAAACCTTGCGGCCACTGCCGGCGACGGCAGCATCACCAACACCGGCACCATGATGGCTGGAGAGACGCTGTCCCTGACCGCCAGCGAAGACATCGTCAACCGCAGCGGCGTGATCAGCGGCGGCGATGTTACCCTGAGCGCGGAGGGTGATATCCGCAACGAAACTGCCTTCGAGCATGTCTCTGCCGGTCGTCAGAACTACACCATGCTCGGTGATCAGGCCCGGATCGAGGCTGCCGGCAAGCTGACGCTCAATAGCGGCAATGATGTACTGATTCGCGGCGCAGAACTGTCTGCCGAACAACTGGACGTGCAGGCTGGTGGCAACATTCAGGTCGACACCATTGAAATCCGCCGCAGCTACAACATGGACGGCCCGGCCCGCAACAAGCTGGATATGCTCACCCATCTCAGTGCCGATATCAGCAGCGCGCTCGACACCCTGATGCGCGCCGAACAGGACATCGTGCTGGCCGGTGCCCAGCTTACCGGCGGCACCGATGTCAGCCTGTTCGCCGGCAACGACCTGCGCATCGAAGCGGTGCAAGACCGTTACTACAGCTACTTGATGCAAAGCTCTCGTGGCACCTTCAGCAAAAAGAAAACGATCTCCGAGCACGGTGGCAGCGAATTGATCGGCACGCAGATTCAGGCCGGCGGTCAGTTAACGCTCAACGCCGAAGAGGGCGAAGTCGCCATCCTGGCGTCGACTGGACATGGCGAGCAGGGCGTGACAGTGAATGCCGGCACTGATGTGCGTATCGAGTCCGGCATCAACACCGAGTATGAGCGCACGCTGATCATCAAGAAGAATGCGGCGCGGGTTAAGACCACGGATAAAGGCATCCACACCGAGTCGCTTGCTGTTGCAGGGTTGTCTTCCGGTGCTGATCTCGACATCAACGCCGATGGCAACATGTTTATGGCAGGTGCTGCTCTGGAAGCCGGAGATGCACTGCGCCTGGGAGGCGTCTCTGTTGCCACGGATGAGTCCGGCAATATGCTTCTTGATGAAACCGGGATGCCGGTTGTCCTGAGTGGCGGTTTGAACAATATCATCATCGATACCGTCGCTCTGGAAGATCGTAGCTGGAACGTGACAACTCGAGAACTGCGCGGCCCGATCAAGGCAATAGCAGAGATGCAGAACTTTATCGTGGATGCCATGACACTTGGTGTTTCGGGCGCGACCGGCATTGACGCCAATATCACGATCAAAGACGAGCGCGGCCATCAGTCCAGCCAGCAACGGGAGGAAATCTCGACACTTGCTGCCAGCGATATCACTCTGCTGACGCAAAACAGCCTGTACGCGGCCGGCGCCGAATTGAAAGCGGACAACGATATTCTGGTCTCCGCGGGCGGTGATGTGATCTGGGACGTTGCATCGACACAAACTGTTGATCACCGCTTCAGTGAGTCCGATGGAGGTGGCGGGACGAGTGAGCGTTTCCAGCACCGTGTTACCGACACGAACGTACAAGGGGTCACTGCTGAAGCAGGCGGTAACCTGACGATTCTGAGTGGCGGGGATATCCAGATTGTAGCAGGGCAGATCAATGCCGCTGAGAACGTATCGTTTGATGCCGGCGGG
>JBECKT010000036.1:0-5555 GCA_040235405.1 Alcanivoracaceae bacterium | reverse complement strand
CAGGCAGCCCGTGCGGGCTGCTTCGCGGTCGATCGACCGCTCCTACAACGCGCGGTCGGTCGATTACAACGCGCGGTCGATCGACCGCTCCTACATGGTGGTGGGCATGTTTGACCGGGTTGCCATTATCGGTCTGGGCCTGATTGGTGGTTCGCTGGCGGCGGCGATGCGTGCGCGCGGTCTGGCCGCAACAGTGGTGGCCGGGTCGCGCTCCGAGCGTACGCTGGAGCGCGGCAAACTGCTTGGTCTGATTGATGATGGCAGTACCGATCTGGCCGAAGCGGTAAAGGGCGCCGATCTGGTATTTCTGGCGGTGCCGGTATCCAGCATGGCCGACACCATGGCGCGGATGGCGCCGGGCCTTGGCAAGAACGTGATCATTACTGACGGTGGCAGCGTCAAGGGCAAGGTGATCGCGGCGGCCAGGCAGTCGATCCCGCAGCACTTCAGTCGCTTTGTTCCCGGCCATCCGATTGCCGGCAAGGAAAAAAGCGGCGTCGATGCCGCCGATGCCAGCCTGTATGAACAGCACCGGGTAATCCTGACCCCGACCCCGGCCACCGACCCGGCGGCCAGTGCGAAAATTCGCGCGCTGTGGACCGCAGTCGGCGCCGAAGTGCTGTCAATGGATCCGGACGAGCACGACCGGGTGCTGGCGGAAACCAGCCACCTGCCGCATCTGCTGGCGTTCTCACTGGTGGACACGCTGGCCAGACAGGGCGATTCCCTCGACATCTTCCGCTATGCTGCCGGCGGTTTTCGCGACTTCACCCGGATTGCCTCCAGCGATCCGCTGATGTGGCACGACATTTTCCGCGAAAATCGTGACTCGGTATTACAGGCGCTGGATCTGTTCCAGGCCGGCCTGGCCCGGTTTCGTGCAGCGGTGGAGCAGGGCGACAGCGACTCCCTGCTTGCCATCATGACCCGCGCCAACAGCGCCCGGGCCCATTTTCTGGCGTTGTCGGCGCGCACCTCCTACACCCGTGCCCTCAGCCTCAATGACGACAAAGTGAGTGACAAGACAGCCATGAGTAACAGTGCTTCCGCCGGCCATGGTCGCCGGGTCGAGTTCCATCTGCAGCCGGGCGGTGCCCTGAACGGTGCGCTGCGGGTGCCGGGCGACAAATCCATTTCCCATCGCTCGATCATGCTCGGCGCGCTGGCGGACGGCATCACCGAAATCGAAGGTTTTCTCGAAGGCGAGGATGCGCTGGCCACCCTGCAGGCGTTCCGCGACATGGGCGTGGTGATCGAAGGCCCCAGCGCCGGTCGGGTGCGGGTGCATGGGGTTGGCCTGCATGGCCTGAAAGCGCCGCACGGCACCCTGTATATGGGCAACTCCGGCACCTCCATGCGATTGCTGATGGGCCTGCTCAGCGGCCAGCCGTTCGATACCGAGCTGACCGGCGACGCCTCGCTGAGCAAGCGTCCCATGGAGCGAGTCGCCAAGCCGCTGCGCGCCATGGGCGCGGACATCGCCACCAGCGACGGCCCTGAGAAAAAAGGCACGCCGCCGGTACATATTAAAGGCAGCTCCGCCCTCAAAGGCATCCATTACGACCTCCCGGTGGCCTCCGCCCAGGTTAAATCGGCGATTCTACTGGCCGGCCTGTATGCCGACGGCGAAACCTCGGTGACCGAGCCGGCCCCGACCCGCGACCATACCGAACGCATGCTGACCGGTTTCGGTTACCCGGTCAGCCGCGCTGGCGCCACCAGCAAGGTCATCGGTGGCGGCAAGCTGTCGGCCTGCAATCTGGAAGTGCCGGCGGATATCTCCTCGGCAGCCTTCTTCCTCGTCGGCGCCTCGATCGCGCCGGGCTCCGAGCTGCTGCTGCGGCACGTCGGCATCAACCCGACCCGGACCGGCATTATCGACATTCTCAAGCTCATGGGGGCCGACATCACCCTGGAAAATCAACGGGATGCCGGCGGTGAGCCGGTGGCCGACATCCGCGTCAGAAGCGCCAAACTGAACGGCATCAGCATCCCCGAAGCGCTGGTACCGCTGGCCATCGACGAATTCCCGGTGCTGTTTATCGCCGCCGCCAACGCCGAAGGTGACACCATCCTGCACGGCGCCGAAGAGCTGCGCGTCAAGGAATCCGACCGCATCCAGGTAATGGCCGATGGCCTGACCACGCTCGGCGTCGAAAACGAGGTCTACGCCGACGGGATCCGCATCCGCGGTGGCCAGTACGGCGGCGGCGTGGTGCAGGCCCACGGTGACCATCGCATTGCCATGAGCTTTGCCATGGCCGCGCTCCGGTCCACGGCGCCGATCCTGATCCACGACTGCGCCAACGTTGCCACCTCGTTCCCCGGCTTTGCCGAACTGGCCAGCAATGCCGGCCTGAACCTGACCGTGGAGCAGGCCTGATGGCGGCCGCGCAAATGGCAAAAGTCATCACCATTGATGGCCCGGTGTCCTCCGGCAAGGGCACCATTGCGCGCCGGGTGGCGCTGGCGCTGGGCTGGCATCTGCTTGATTCCGGGGCACTTTATCGTCTTCTGGGCCTGCACGCCCGGGGCCTGGGCGTGTCGCTGGAAGATGCCGGGGCGCTGGTGCCGCTGGCCCGTGAGCTGCCCTGCCGCTTTATCGAGCAGGACGGCGACCTGCTGATCGAACTGGCCGGCAAGGACGTTACCGACTTTTTGCGTACCGAGGAGGTGGGCGAGCTGGCCAGCCGGGTGGCGGTGCACCAGTCGGTCCGCGATGCCCTGCTGCGCCGGCAACAGGCGTTTGCCGTGGCCCCGGGCCTGGTCGCCGACGGCCGCGATATGGGCACCGTGGTGTTTGCCGCCGCCCCGCTCAAGATCTACCTCACCGCGAGCGCCGAGGAGCGTGCCCGCAGACGCTATAACCAGTTGAAGGAAAAGGGGTTTGGTGCTAATCTCGCCGCCCTTGTCGAGGACATCCGCAACCGGGATGCGCGCGATATGAACCGTGCTGTGGCGCCGTTGAAGCCAGCTGATGATGCGCTGGTGATCGACAGCACCGACATGACGATTGATGCCGTGCAAAACCGGATACTCGACGAAGCACGCAGACGAACCCTCGTCTGAATGCCCGCGGACCGGTTGACGTGCGGTCGCCAAAGTAAACCAGCAAGGCCGTCGCTCAACTTAACGTAAAGCTGCCCGTATCTGCTGGCTGATATGGTTAACCTGTGAGTACAACCCGATGAGCGAATCTTTCGCCGAACTGTTTGAAGAAAGTTTGAAATATCTCGACGTTGCCCGTGGTGCGATTATTCGCGGCACCGTGGTAGCCATCGACAGCGACTGGATCACCGTCAATGCCGGACTGAAGTCCGAAGGTGTGATCGCACGCGAAGAATTTCTTACCGAGCGTGGTGAGCTGGAAATCAACGTAGGCGACGAAGTAGAAGTTGCCGTTGATGCCATCGACGATGGCATGGGCTTCACCCGCCTGTCGCGCGAAAAAGCCAAGCGCGCTGAAATCTGGGGCGAACTCGAAGAAGCCTTCGAGAAGACCGCCATCGTCAAAGGTATCATCAGTGGCAAGGTCAAGGGCGGTTTCACCGTCGACGTCGGCCTTATCCGTGCGTTCCTGCCGGGCTCGCTGGTCGATATTCGTCCGGTGCGCGACGTTGCGCATCTGGAAGGCAAAGAGCTGGATTTCAAGGTTATCAAGCTCGACGCCAAGCGTAACAACGTGGTTGTTTCCCGCCGCGCAGTGATGGAAGCCGAACACAGTGCCGAGCGCGACCAGCTGCTCGAGTCGCTGCAGGAAGGCATGGTTGTCAAAGGTATCGTCAAGAACCTCACCGACTACGGTGCGTTCGTTGATCTGGGCGGTATCGATGGCCTGCTGCACATCACCGACATGGCCTGGAAGCGGATCAAGCATCCGTCCGAAATCGTTGAAGTCGGTCAGGAAATCGAAGTCAAGGTACTCAAGTTTGACCGCGAGAAAATGCGCGTCTCCCTCGGCCTCAAGCAGCTCGGCGAAGATCCGTGGCACGACATCGTCAAGCGCTACCCGCAGGGTGCCAAGGTCAAGGCCAAGATCACCAACCTTACCGACTACGGCTGCTTTGCCGAAATCGAAGAAGGCGTGGAAGGTCTGGTGCACGTATCCGAAATGGATTGGACCAACAAGAACATTCATCCGTCCAAAGTCGTTTCCATCGGCGACGAAGTGGAAGTGATGATCCTCGACATCGAGCAGGACCGTCGCCGCATTTCGCTGGGCATCAAGCAGTGCCAGGCGAATCCGTGGGAATCGTTCGGCACCCGCTACCAGAAAGACGACAAGGTATCCGGCAAGATCAAGTCGATCACCGACTTCGGTATCTTCATTGGTCTGGAAGGCGGCATCGATGGTCTGGTGCACCTGTCTGACATCTCCTGGGAAGATACCGGCGAAGACGCCGTGCGCAAGTTCGCCAAAGGCGACGAGCTGGAAACCGTGATCCTGTCCATCGATCCGGAGCGCGAGCGAATTTCCCTTGGAATCAAGCAGTTGACAGGTGATCCGTTCGGTCAGTATGTTTCCGAGAACGACCGTGGCGCGATCGTCAAGGGCAAGGTCACTGCGGTTGACCAGAAATCGGCAACCATCGAGCTGGCTGACGGCATCGAAGGCACCCTGAAGGCCTCCGAAGTGTCCCGCGACCGCGTTGAAGATGTCTCCGCCGTGTTGAAGGTGGGTGACGAGGTTGAAGCGAAGATCACCTCGGTGGATCGCAAGAACCGCGCCATCAACCTGTCCATCAAGGCGAAGGACATGAAAGATGAGCAGGAAGCTGTCGAAACCCTGCGTCAGGACGCTCAGGCACCGAAGACCATCGGTGATCTGATCAAGGCGCAGATGGGCGGCAACGAGTAATACCGCAACAGGCAGTCTTCGGGGCGGGAACGCCCCGAAGACTGCTGCAAGCCAGTCGAGGCTGGTTTGCAGCAGTCTTCCCGTGAGGACATTCGATGGGTGTGGCAGTGAGGGAGCAGGGCATGGCGCTTACCAAGTCGGAACTGATCGAACGCATTTCCGCCCGTCAGATGCAACTGTCGCCCCGCGACGTTGAACTCGCTGTCAAAACCGTGATTGAAGCAATGGCCAACGCCCTGGCAGAGGGTGGCCGCATCGAGATTCGCGGCTTCGGCAGTTTCTCACTGCATTTTCGCGCCCCCCGTGTTGGCCGTAACCCGAAAACCGGGGAATCGGTCGAACTGCAGGGCAAGTATGTTCCGCACTTCAAGCCCGGCAAGGAACTGCGCGAGCGGGTCAATCAGGCCATGGATGATGAGCAGGCAGACGGCGCTGCCGCCTGACGGAGGTCTCCCTTGAATCAGCCGGAGTGGTGGCTGCTGTTCTTTGTTGCCATTGTCATCGGTTACATCATGGGGCGCCGCGACGGCCGCCGCCGCCGCGTGCGTAGTGAAGAAAACCTGTCACGCGATTACATTCGCGGTCTGAACTACTTTCTCAACGAGCAGCCGGACAAGGCCATCGAGATTTTCGTCAAGAGCCTGGCGGTCAGCGAACACACCCTTGAAACTCATCTGGCGCTGGCGCGGGTATTCCG
>JBECKT010000049.1:0-4361 GCA_040235405.1 Alcanivoracaceae bacterium | reverse complement strand
CGCCAAGGCCCGTGTCGCCGATGCGCTGGCAAAAATTGATGCCGAGATGGCCGCGGAAGTTGCCCGGGCAGAAGCGCTGCATCAGCAGATTGAAGCGCTGCTGCTTGGCGTACCGAATCCGCCGCTGGATGAAGTGCCGGACGGCAAGGGCGAAGAAGACAACGTCGAAGTGCGGCGCTGGGGGCAGCCACGCCAGTTCGACTTTGCCGTCCGCGATCACGTCGATATTGGTGCAAGCCTTGCCAGTGGCCAACTCAACTTTGATCTGGCAGCGAAACTTTCCGGTGCGCGTTTTTCCGTGCTGACCGGATCGCTGGCGCGGTTGCATCGGGCGCTGATCGATTTCATGGTCGACCTGCACAGCGACAGGCATGGCTATGAGGAAGTCTATGTTCCTTATCTGGTCGGTCCCGAGGCATTGCGGGGCACCGGTCAGCTGCCCAAGTTCGAGCAGGACCTGTTCAAGATGCAGGGCGAGCGTGAGCTGTACCTGATTCCCACCGCCGAAGTGCCGGTGACCAATCTGGCCGCCAATGAAATTATTGATAACGCCCGCCTGCCGTTGCGTTATGTCTGCCATACCCCCTGTTTTCGCAGCGAAGCGGGCAGCCATGGCCGTGATACCCGCGGCATGATTCGCCAGCATCAGTTTGAAAAAGTCGAACTGGTGCAACTGGTTCGACCGGAGGATTCGCTAACTGCGCTGGAATCCCTGACCGGTCATGCCGAAGCGGTACTGCAGGCGCTTGGTTTGCCTTACCGGGTGGTGGTGCTGTGCACCGGCGATATGGGCTTTTCGTCCTGCAAGACCTATGACATTGAAGTCTGGATTCCGAGCCAGAACTGTTACCGGGAAATTTCCTCCTGCTCCAGCTTCGGCGATTTCCAGTCCCGCCGGATGCAGGCGCGCTATCGCCATCCGGACACCGGCAAGCCGGAATTGCTGCACACCCTGAATGGCTCCGGTCTGGCTGTCGGGCGTACACTGGTAGCAATTCTGGAGAATTACCAGAACGCTGACGGCAGCGTCACGGTGCCGGAAGCACTGCGCCCGTATCTGGGTGGCCGCGAAACACTTTAACGGAGCAATCGATGGACTATCTGCCGGTTGCCTGGCGTCTCAAGGAACAGCTGGCACTGGTTGTCGGCGGTGGTGAGATCGCATTGCGCAAGGCCAGATTGCTGGACCGGGCTGGTGCCCGCCTGCGGGTGGTGGCACCGGAGATCGAGCCGGAGCTTGTGCAACTGGTCGAGCGGCAGGGCGGTGAACTTCTGTGCAATCATTATCATGCCGATCAGCTTGCTGGCGTGGCACTGGCCATTGGTGCCACCGATGATCAGCAGGTCAATCGCCAGCTGCATGCCGATGCTGTTGCCCGCCATCTGCCGGTTAACGTGGTCGATAATCCGCCGCTGTGCACGTTTATTTTTCCCGCCATTGTCGATCGTGATCCATTGCTGATCAGTATCAGCTCCGGTGGTGCATCACCGGTGTTGGCGCGCTGGGCTCGCTCAAAAATCGAAACGCTTCTGCCCGCCGGTCTCGGTCGGCTGGCGACGCTGATGGGTCGCTATCGCAAACCGCTAGCGGAAAAATTACCGCAGGTCGGCGCCCGCCGTCTGTTTTGGGAGGGGCTGCTGGACGGCCCGTTGATGGAGCGGGTGCTGGCCGGTCAGGACCAGCAGGCCGAAACCCTGCTGCAACAGGCGGTGGACAATGCCGACCGCGAAACCCTGTCACGCGGCGAAGTCTATCTGGTCGGTGCCGGGCCGGGCGATCCGGATCTGATGACGTTCCGCGCCCTGCGGCTTTTGCAGAAAGCAGATGTTGTTCTGTACGACCGCCTGGTGGGGCCGGGCATTCTTGAGTTGGCGCGTCGTGATGCAGAGCTGGTTTATGTCGGCAAGGCGCGGAATGAACATGTGGTGCCGCAAGACGAAATCAACAGCCTGCTGGTTCGGTATGCTCGCGAAGGAAAAAAGGTGTGCCGATTGAAAGGCGGCGATCCATTTATTTTTGGTCGCGGTGGCGAAGAACTCGACAGTGTTGTCGAAGCCGGCATCGATTTCCAGGTGGTGCCCGGCGTCACTGCCGCAGCCGGGTGCGCCGCCTATGCCGGTATTCCGTTGACCCATCGGGATCACGCCCAGTCGGTTCGCTTTGTTACCGGGCATCGCAAGGACAACTCGGTGGATTTGCCCTGGGGCAGCCTGATCACACCGGGCGAAACGCTGGTGTTTTATATGGGGCTGGTCAGTCTGGCCGATATCTGCAGCAACCTGAAAGCACAGGGCATGCGCGCCGACATGCCGGCCGCTGTCATATCGCGTGGCACCATGCCGGATCAACAGGTGATTATCGGCAACCTGTCATCGCTGCCGGATATGGTGGCGGGGCGGGAAGTGGCGGCGCCGAGTCTGGTCATTATCGGCACCGTGGTGACATTGCATCCACGCTATCACTGGTTTGCCGGAGAGAGTCTGTAGGAGCGGTCGATCGACCGCGATATGTTTTAAGATATCGCGGTCGGTCGACCGCTCCTACAGCCGGTACCACTAGGGATACCAGGATGAGCAGGCCGGATGCTGCTCACTCAGGGCGACCAGCTCGGTTGCCGTAATGAGGTTGATGCCGGCAACGGCAACCTGTGGTTTGTCGCCAAGCAGATGAACAGAAACGCTGGCCTTGTTGTGCAGCTCCGCCATGGCAGCTTCATTACCGGCCCACTGCAGACCCTCATCCAGTAGCACCACCGCGTCATTTTTATTCAACGTGTTTAGCAACAGGCCAAACAGGTCGTTGCGATCGGCCGGAAATCCGAGCAGGTGAAGCATCAGCAGTGCACCACATGAGAAGCGCTGCGGCACAGGCTGCGCAGCGTCAGGTCGTCAATGTTTCGACAAGGCAAGGGCAGGGCGGAGAGTGATGACGACCCCAGCGCCAGGCAATCACTCAGACCAGTTTCCTGCAGTTGCTGAAAACGTTGCTGCAGGCGCGGGTCAGCGGCGCAGGCAGCGACTTGTTCACTGACTACCAGCGTCACCGGTAATTCAAACAGGTTGAGAGTCAGCAGCAGATCCTGCCATTCGGCAAAGCCGGGGTCATCAGGAGTATGGCGGCACAGAACAAGAATCATCCGAAGCTTATCACCCGGTCGCTGCTGTGCAGGGCATCCGCCCACTGGCCGAGGCCGCTGAGGGTCCAGGGTAATACCTCGGTGCCGGCAGTTATACCGCGCATTTTTGCCGCAGACACGCAGAGCACTGCATCAATACCATGTTCGCTGATCAGCTGGCGCCATTGTTGATATAGCGGGGTATCGGTGCGGGCATTAAGCACGCCATCGCGAAAAAAAAATAATCGTTTCAGGGTATGGTGCCGGGCCAGAACGGCACGGGCGGTCAGCAAGGCGGTGTGTGCCGCCGGATGTTCCGGCGCGGCACACACCATCAGGCTGTACTGCATCAATCGTCGCCGCTCAGCGCGGTAAAGATATGCAGCAGGCTCATGAACAGGTTGTAGATTGATACGAACAGGGTCACGGAGGCCATAATGTAGTTGGTTTCGCCGCCATGAATGATGGCGCTGGTCTGCCACAGGATCAGCATCGAGGACAGCAACACAAAGGCAGCGGACACCGCCAGTGCCAGCGCTGGCAGATTGAAGAAGTAAGCTGCCAGACCACCGAGGAACGCCACAATAATACCGACCATCAGGAACTGGCCCATAAAGCTGAAGTCCTTGCGGGTCACCAGCGCGATTGCGGACAGGGAGACAAACACCACCGCCGTTGAACCCAGTGCCAGCGTAACCAGCTCCATGCCGCCCGGGATGGCAGCATAGGCAGCAATCAGCGGGCCGGTGGTAAAGCCGAGCCAGCCGGTAATGCCGAACACACCGAGAATGCCGGCGGCACTGTTGCGCATCACATTGGTAAAGATCAGCAGGCCGATGTAGACCACCAGGGTCAGAATCGGATTGATAAAGCCGACCCCGGCAGACATGGAATACCAGCCGCAGGCAGCAGAGAACGCCAGTGCCATCCCCAGTAACATATAAGTGTTGCGCAGAACGCGGGCGGCCTGTTCACCGTGCACCGAAACGACGGTGCTCTGCGGCGCGGCATAGGGGCTGTTATTTCTCATGACAGTGTCTCCTGATCGCAATTGGTTCCATAGATGCCCGGATGATACGGCAGCCGGACCCGAATTCAAGTGAAACCGGAGCCGCTGCCGCTTGACTCATTTTTCCTGCCGGTTATGATGCCGGGCTTCCGGAGAGGTGGCAGAGCGGTTGAATGCAGCGGTCTTGAAAACCGCCGAGGATTAACGTCCTCCGTGGGTTCGAATCCCACCCTCTC
>JBECKT010000125.1:0-11498 GCA_040235405.1 Alcanivoracaceae bacterium | reverse complement strand
ATATGAAGGTGGCCGATGGCAAGGGCCTGCCATTGGGCCGGGCCTTTGCAGTCAAGCTCTGGCCGACGCTGATTCTGTTGCGTGATGGTCAGGAAGTGGCGCGGCTGGTGCGGCCATCAGGCGCGGATCAGGTGGGCCAGTTGCTGGCGCGCTGAGCTTGTGCCGTAGATCAGTTTCTGCGGACCGGAAAGGGAACTCCCGGCCGATTCGCGTGAAGGCTGCGGCAACTGACCAACCCGTCCGACAATTGTGTGAAATCCGCCAGTTTCAGGTTGCCACCCAAATGCCATATCCCTATACTCTGCGGCCCTGAGATCAGGGCTCTTCCAGTCCCTTCGCGGGCCAGCCAGTTGAGTCAGGCCCGAGGTGAGCGATGGCGGAATCAAGCAGTCAGGGGCGGCGTCTTTTTCTTGCCCTGCTGGTTCCCCAAGGCTTGGCGCTGATTGCTGCACTCGGGGTTGTTGCCCTGATTGGCGCCGCGACTGAGGCCATGGCCGCTGCGTTGTGGGGCGGAAGTATCAGTATTCTGGCAAATGCCTGGGCCGGGTTTCAGTTGTGGCTGCACCCGGCCAATCGTTCGCCGGCACGGCAGGCCAGTGCCTCCATGCGGGCGGAGGCGGGGAAAGTGGCGATTGTGCTGCTGCTGTTTGGGGTCACCTTCAGCAAGTGGCCGGCGGCAGGCAGTGGTAGTACCGGAATCATCCTGGTGCTGGTGTTTTTCTGGACCTATCTGGCGGGGCTACTTGCTCTGCACCGCGCCTCCAGAGATGCCGGCAAAGAATATAGTCAGTTATAACGGTTGGGCGAAGGCATGGCAGGCAAAGAGCAAACCTCCGGCGAATATATTGAGCACCACCTGACCAACCTCACCTATGGCAGGCATCCGGATGGCTCCTGGGGCTTCGCCGAAACCTCGGCTCAGGTCGAGGAAATGGGGTTCGCCGCTTTTCATGTTGATTCTCTGGCCTGGTCTGGCGCTCTCGGTATTATTTTCTGTCTGCTGTTCTGGCTTGCGGCTCGCCGGGCGAGTGCAGGTGTCCCCTCCGGCTTTGTCAACCTGATTGAAATCATTATCGAGTTTGTCGATTCCCAGGTACGTGATTCGTTCCACGGGAAAAGCAAGCTGATTGCCCCGCTGGCGCTGACCATTTTCTGCTGGGTATTCCTGATGAACACCATGGATCTGGTGCCGGTAGATTTCCTGCCGTTATTGTTCGACAAGCTGTTTGGCATCCACTTTATGAAAGTCGTGCCGACCACGGATCCGAATATCACCCTGGCAATGTCGTTCTCGGTGTTCCTGCTGATTATTTTCTACAGCCTCCGTAATAAGGGCATCGGTGGCTTTGTCGGTGAGTTGACCCTGCACCCGTTCTCTGCGCCCAATCCTTATGCGCAGGCGCTTCTGGTGCCGGTCAATCTGGTGCTGGAAACTGTCTCCCTGCTTGCCAAGCCGGTATCCCTTGGCATGCGACTGTTCGGCAACATGTATGCCGGCGAATTCGTCTTTATTCTGGCTGCCGGCATGCTCGGCACTTGGCAGGCAATCGGTGCCGTGCCGTGGGCCATATTCCATATTCTGGTGATCACGTTGCAGGCATTCATCTTTATGGTGCTGACGATTGTGTATCTCAGCATGGCAAGCGAAGAGCACTAAGCAAACGTTATTAAAAACCTAGCACTCAACGGGAGTTGAAAATGACTGACCTTACCTTACTCGCGGCAGGCTTGATGGCCGGTTTGGCAGCAATGGGCGCCGCTATCGGCTTTGGTTTGATGGGCGGCCGTTTCCTTGAAGCCGCTGCGCGTCAGCCGGAACTGGCTCCGATGCTGCAGACCAAGATGTTCATTATCGCCGGCCTGCTTGACGCCGTGCCGATTATTGCTCTGGTACTGGCTATGGCGAAATGGTTCGCCTGATCAAACTGTGCAACGCAACTCTCTAGGGAGGGCCCATGTCGATTAACGCGACTTTATTCGGGCAAGTAATCTGGTTCGCACTGTTTGTTTGGTTCTGCATGAAGTTTGTCTGGCCGCCATTGACTAACGCGCTGGAAGAACGGAAGCAGAAAATTGCCGAGGGCCTTAGTGCGGCCGATCGTGCTGCGCGTGATCTTGAGCTGGCTCAGGAAAAGGCCAGTGGCGATCTGCGCGAAGCCAAGGCAAAGGCAGCTGAAATTATTGAGCAGGCTAACCGACGTGCCAATCAGGTTGTCGAAGATGCCAAAGCCCAGGCTCGCACTGAAGGTGAGCGACTGATTGTTCAGGCTCAGGCTGAGATCGAGCGCGAAGTAAACAGCGCCCGTGAACAGCTGCGCCGTGAAGTCGCCGTACTGGCTCTGGCCGGTGCCGAGAAGGTCCTGGCCAGTGAAGTGAACCCGGCTGCCCACAAGCAGATGCTTGACCAGCTTGCCGCTGAACTTTGACAGACGGATAAACCATGGCTGAACTGACCACCATTGCTCGACCCTACGCAAAAGCGGCGTTTCTGTTTGCCAAAGAACAGAACGCACTGGCGCAGTGGGAGTCGATGCTCGCCACGGCAGCTGCCGTGATGGCCGAGCCGAGTGTACGCCAGGCGCTGGACAACCCGGCCCTGAGTGCCTCCCGTAAAGCAGCTTTGCTGGCGGAAATCTGCGGTGACGCGATTGATAGCGCGTTCCGCAATTACCTGGACCAGCTTGCGCAGAACAAGCGCCTTGGCCTGCTTTCCGCTATTGGTGGTCTGTTCCATCAGCTTCTCGCCGCGGAAAGCAAGTTCGCGGATGTGGAGCTGGTGTCCGCATTCCCCATGGAAGATGCCGATGTGTCAGGCCTGGTGGCCGCGCTGAAGAAGCGCCTGGGTGTGGAAGTCCGTGTCAGCAAGCAGGTCGATCCGTCCTTGATAGGCGGCGTCCTGATCCGTGCTGGCGATACCGTGATCGATGGCAGTGTGCGCGGCCGGCTGAATAAGCTGGTAGAGCAACTGAACTCTAGAGTTTGAGGGATTGGAGCATGCAGCAACTCAACCCGTCCGAAATCAGCGAGATCATCAAGCAGCGCATCAGCAAGCTTGATACCGCAACTGAAGCCCGCACCGAGGGTACCGTAGTTTCCGTTTCCGACGGTATCGTTCGCATCCACGGTCTCGCCGACGTGATGTACGGTGAAATGATCGAGTTTGACGGCGGCATCTACGGGATGGCCCTCAACCTCGAACAGGATTCCGTTGGCGCCGTTGTTCTCGGTGACTACCTGAACATTGTCGAAGGCGCGAAAGCCAAGTGTACTGGCCGCATTCTTGAAGTTCCGGTTGGCCCGGAGCTGCTCGGCCGCGTTGTTGACGCGCTGGGTAATGCGATCGATGGCAAGGGCCCGGTCAACACCAAACTGACCGACGCGGTGGAGAAAGTTGCTCCGGGCGTTATCTGGCGTCAGTCCGTTGACCAGCCGGTACAGACCGGTCTGAAGTCGATCGACGCGATGACTCCGGTTGGTCGTGGTCAGCGTGAGCTGATCATCGGCGACCGTCAGATTGGTAAGACCGCTATCGCGATCGACACCATCATCAACCAGAAGAAGTCCGGTATTAAGTGTATCTACGTGGCCATCGGCCAGAAGCAGTCTTCGATTGCCAACGTAGTGCGCAAGCTGGAAGAGCATGGCGCGATGAGCAACACCATCGTCGTGGCGGCTTCCGCTTCCGAGCCGGCTTCCATGCAGTTCCTGGCTCCGTTCGTTGGCTGCACCATGGGCGAGTACTTCCGTGACCGTGGTGAAGACGCGCTGATCGTGTATGACGATCTGTCCAAGCAGGCTGTGGCGTATCGCCAGATCTCCCTGCTGCTGCGTCGTCCGCCGGGCCGTGAAGCGTATCCGGGCGACGTGTTCTATCTGCACTCCCGTCTGCTGGAGCGCGCCGCACGAGTTTCTGCCGACTACGTCGAGAAATTCACCAATGGTGAAGTGAAAGGCAAAACCGGTTCGCTGACTGCTCTGCCGATCATCGAAACCCAGGCCGGTGACGTGTCTGCATTCGTTCCGACCAACGTGATCTCGATCACCGACGGTCAGATCTTCGTTGAAACCAGCCTGTTCAACTCCGGTATCCGTCCGGCCATGAACGCCGGTATCTCGGTATCGCGGGTAGGTGGTGCAGCGCAGACCAAGATCGTCAAGAAGCTGGGTGGTGGTATTCGTCTGGCACTGGCGCAGTACCGCGAACTGGCGGCGTTTGCCCAGTTTGCTTCTGACCTTGACGAAGCGACCCGCTCGCAGCTGGAGCACGGTCAGCGCGTGACCGAACTGATGAAGCAGAACCAGTACGCTCCGCAGTCTGTCGCGCAAATGGGCGTGGTGCTATATGCCGCCAACGAAGGCCACCTGAAAGATGTGGCGCTGGACAAGATCGGCAGCTTCGAAGCGGCATTGCTGTCTTACATGGACAGCGAAGAGAAAGCGTTGATGGACAAGATCAACGAGAAGGGCGACTACAACGGCGACATCGAAGCCGGTATCAAGGCTGCCATTGAGAAGTTCAAGGCAACCCAGACCTGGTAATCGACACGTTCGCTTAAGGGAGTTCCCTGATGGCTGTTGGTAAAGAGATCAAGACCAAGATCGCCAGTGTCCAGAGCACGAAGAAAATTACTCGTGCGATGGAGATGGTGGCGGCCAGCAAAATGCGCAAGGCGCAGGAGCGTATGGCGGCATCCAAGCCATACGCTACCCGTATGCGTCAGGTAGTGGCGCATCTGGCCAACGCCAACCCGGAATACAAGCATGTCTACATGCAGGATCGTCCGGTCAAGAAGGTCGGCTACATCGTCGTCAGCTCGGATCGTGGCCTGTGCGGTGGCCTTAACGTCAACCTGCTCAAGCAGGTGGTGCGTGAGTCACGCGAATGGGGCGAGCAGGGTGTTCAGGTTGAGTACTGCCTGGTGGGCACCAAGGCGCTGAGCTTTTTCCGCTCTGTTGGCGGTACCGTCCGTGCTTCGGTAAACAATCAGGGCGACAATCCGCACCTGGCTGGCATGATCGGATCCATCCGGGTAATGCTGGATGCTTTTGAGAAAGGCGAGATTGACCGCCTGTTCGTGGTGTACAACGAATTCGTCAACACCATGACGCAGAAACCGACCAGCCTGCAGCTGTTGCCGTTGAAAGCAGACGAAAAGATGGATTCCAAGTTCTCCTGGGATTATCTCTACGAGCCGAGCGCGCCAGCACTGATTGAGGTGCTGCTGGTTCGTTTTATCGAGTCGCAGGTGTATCAGGGCGTGGTAGAAAACTTTGCCTGTGAGCAGGCTGCGCGAATGGTGGCGATGAAGGCTGCTACTGATAACGCCGGCAACCTGATCAAGGACCTGCAGTTGATTTACAACAAGGCCCGTCAGGCAGCTATTACCCAGGAAATTTCCGAAATCGTTGGTGGCGCTGCAGCGGTCTAACCGCGGCGCTCGGGAAACAAAGAGGAAGCAAGCATGAGTAGCGGTCGTATTGTTCAGATCATCGGCGCCGTCATCGACGTAGCATTTGAGCGTGACAGCGTTCCCAAGGTGTATGACGCGCTGAATGTGGACGGCACCGAAACCGTTCTCGAAGTGCAGCAGCAGCTTGGCGACGGCATTGTCCGCACCATCGCCATGGGTTCCACTGAAGGCCTGAAGCGTGGCCTGACCGTGGCCAACACCAGCCAGCCGATCATGGTGCCGGTGGGTGTTGAAACCCTCGGCCGCATCATGGACGTACTTGGTCGTCCGATCGACGAGTGTGGTCCGATCGGTGAGAAAGAGCGTGCTTCTATCCACCGTAAAGCCCCGAGCTACGCTGATCAGGCGTCTGCGACCGAGCTTTTGGAAACCGGCATCAAGGTTATCGACCTGATCTGCCCGTTCGCCAAGGGCGGTAAGGTTGGTCTGTTCGGTGGTGCCGGTGTAGGCAAAACCGTAAACATGATGGAGCTGATCAACAACATCGCTACCGAGCACTCCGGTCTGTCCGTGTTTGCCGGTGTTGGTGAGCGTACTCGTGAAGGTAACGATTTCTACCACGAGATGCAGGAAGCTGGCGTTGTAAACGTCAAGGAATTCCAGAAATCGAAAGTGGCGATGGTCTACGGCCAGATGAACGAGCCGCCGGGTAACCGTCTGCGCGTGGCCCTGACCGGTCTGACCATGGCCGAGAAGTTCCGTGACGAAGGCCGTGACGTTCTGCTGTTCGTCGACAACATCTACCGTTACACCCTGGCCGGTACCGAAGTATCCGCGCTGCTCGGCCGTATGCCGTCAGCGGTAGGTTACCAGCCGACTCTGGCGGAAGAGATGGGCGTTCTGCAGGAGCGTATTACCTCCACCAAGACCGGCTCGATCACTTCCATCCAGGCAGTATACGTACCGGCGGATGACTTGACTGACCCGTCACCGGCCACCACCTTCGCGCACCTTGATGCGACTGTGGTACTGAGCCGTGACATCGCTGCCAAGGGTATCTACCCGGCGGTTGACCCGCTGGATTCCACCAGCCGTCAGCTGGACCCGCTGGTTATCGGTGTTGAGCATTACGCAGCTGCCCGTGGCGTGCAGACCGTGCTGCAGCGTTACAAGGAACTGAAAGACATCATCGCCATTCTCGGCATGGACGAACTGTCCGAGGAAGACAAGCAGGTGGTGTCCCGCGCGCGTAAGATCGAGCGTTTCCTGTCGCAGCCGTTCCACGTCGCAGAAGTATTTACCGGCTCCCCGGGCAAGTACGTCTCGCTGAAAGAAACCATTCGTGGTTTCCAGGGCATCCTCGGCGGTGACTACGATCACATCCCGGAGCAGGACTTCTACATGAAGGGCTCCATCGACGAAGTGCTTGAGTCTTACAACAAGCGTTCGGCCAAGTAATCGGAATCCGGGAGCAGCGGAATGGCCAAGACCATGCATTGTGACATCGTGAGTGCCGAGCAGCAGCTCTACTCCGGCAGCGTCGAGATGATCGTTGCCGCCGGTGCCGAGGGCGACCTCGGCATCCTGCCCGGCCATGCGCCGCTGCTGACGCGGCTCAAGCCGGGTCCGGTGCGCATCGTCCGTAAGGTTGGTGAAGATGAAGAGCTGTACTATGTGACCGGTGGCTTCCTTGAAGTGCAGCCGGATATCGTCACAATTCTGGCTGATACTGCTGTGCGGGCAGAAGACATGGACGCAGCTGCGGCAGAAAGCGCCAAGCAGCTCGCCAAAGAGGCGCTGGAAGGTCAGCACTCGGAGATGGACTACTCGCGTGCGGCCGCCCAGCTGGCCGAAGCGGTGGCCCAGCTGCGCACCATCGAACAGCTCAAGAAGAAATACGGCAAGGGCTGATACCGGTTTGATCAGGCGTCCGCCGGGAAGGGGTAGCTGCGAAGCTGCCCCTTTTTGCTTTACGCTCAGGGCTCATTGGCAGGGACAGAAATCATGACGCTTGCAACAGTGATTCTCGCCGCCGGCAAAGGCACCCGGATGAAGTCGGCATTGCCGAAGGTACTGCACCCGATCGCCGGCAAACCGATGGTCAGCCATGTGGTGGATGCCGCGCGTGCGCTGGCGCCGCAGTCGATTACTCTGGTGTACGGGCATGGCGGCGAACATGTTCGCGAGGCACTGAGTGCGCAGCCACTGAACTGGGCGTTGCAGGCAGAGCAGCTCGGCACCGGCCATGCAGTGGCTCAGGCGATGCCGTTTGTCAGTGAAGATGTGGTGCTGATTCTGTATGGCGACGTACCACTGATCCGCCCCGACACCCTGCGTGAATTCGTCTCCCGCGCCAACCTCGACACCATCGCGCTGATGACATTGAACATGGACAATCCGACCGGCTATGGTCGGATCATTCGCGATGCTGATGGTCGGGTGCAGCGTATCGTCGAGCAGAAAGATGCCAGCGATGCCGAGCTCGCGGTGGATGAAATCAACACCGGCATTCTGGCCTGCCCGCGCGCGTTTCTTGCCGAGGTGTTGCCAAAGCTGAAAAGCAACAATGCCCAGGGCGAATACTACCTGACCGATGTGATTGGCATGGCGGTGCAGGCCGGCCTGACAATCGACACCATGCAGCCGGTCCATGGCTGGGAAGTGGATGGTGTCAATGATCGGGTGCAACTGGCGCGCCTGGAGCGCATCTATCAGGGTGTGCAGGCGGAGCTGCTGATGCGTGCGGGCGTGACGGTACTGGATCCGTCGCGTCTGGATGTACGGGGCGCGGTGCAGTGTGGCACCGACATCGTGCTGGATATCAACACCGTACTGATCGGTAACGTGACGCTGGGTGATCGCGTCAGCGTTGGTCCGAATTGTGTGATCCGTAACACCAGCATTGCCGCCGACACCGTGATCGAAGCGAACTCGGTGATTGATGGTGCTGTTATTGGCGCCAGCTGTCATGTTGGTCCGTTCGCCCGACTGCGTCCCGGTACACAATTGGCCGATCATGCCCGCATCGGCAATTTCGTCGAAACCAAAAATACCCGGTTTGGCGAAGGCGCCAAGGCCAATCATCTGACTTATCTGGGCGATGCCGACATCGGCGCGCACAGCAATATCGGTGCCGGCACCATCACCTGTAACTATGATGGGGTAAACAAGTCAAAGACCATCATCGGCGACAACGCCTTTATCGGCTCGAACTCGGCATTGGTCGCACCGGTCAATATCGGCGCCGGCGCCACAGTGGGTGCCGGCAGTGTGATCACCGCCGATGTGCCGGATGCGCAGCTGGGTGTTGGTCGTAGTAAACAACGCAATATTGCCGGCTGGCAACGGCCGAATAAAAAGGACTGAACCATGTGTGGGATTGTTGGCGCGATTGCCGAGCGTAATGTCAGTCAGATCCTGATTGCCGGCCTGAAGCGGCTGGAATATCGCGGTTATGATTCCGCCGGGCTGGCATTGATTGAAAATGGCGCTATTACTCGCCTGCGCCGCGAAGGCAAGGTTCAGGGATTGGAAGATGCGCTGCTTAACAGCGGCATCAGTGGCCAGGCCGGCATTGCCCACACCCGCTGGGCTACCCACGGCAAGCCAGTGGAGCGGAACGCCCACCCGCATATGTCCGGTGATGACATTGCGCTGGTACATAACGGCATCATCGAGAATTTTCAGGAATTGCGCATCGAACTGGAAGCCGACGGTTACAGCTTCAGCTCGGATACCGACACGGAAGTGATTGTTCACCTGATTCACCGCGCGCTGCGAAGCGGCAACGATCTGGCCGGCGCATTGCGCGCAGCCGTGGGGCGGTTGCATGGCGCCTATGCACTGGCTGTGATGACCGTAGATCAGCCGGATCGTTTGATGGTGGTGCGTTCCGGTAGCCCGCTGGTGATTGGTCTGGGCATTGGCGAAAACTTTATTGCCTCTGATCAGCTGGCGCTGTTGCCGGTGACCACCCGGTTTATCTTCCTCGAAGAAGGCGATGTCGCCGACATCTCTCGCCAATCAGTATCGATAACCGATCATACGGGCAAGCCGGTTGAGCGAGTGGTGCACGAGTTTGACGGCAATCATGAAGATGCGGAGAAAGGTGAGTATCGCCACTACATGCTCAAGGAAATTTTCGAGCAGCCGGTAGCGGTTCAAAAAACACTGGAAGGCCGGATTGGCAGTGAAGCAGAACTGCTGGCCAGTTTCGGTAGCAATGCACGCGAGCTGTTGGCCCAGGTTGAGCAAGTACAGATTGTTGCCTGTGGCACCTCGTCGCATGCCGGCATGGTAGCGCGTTACTGGATGGAAGCGATCGCCGGTGTTGCCTGTCAGGTTGAGGTGGCCAGTGAATTCCGCTATCGCAAGCATGTGGTGCCAAAAAATACATTGCTGCTGACCATATCCCAGTCCGGCGAGACGGCCGATACACTGGCTGCATTGCGTGCTTCACGGCAGGAAAACTACCTGGCACGTTTTGCCGTGTGCAATGTCGATTCGTCTTCACTGGTGCGCGAGTCGGAACTTTCGCTGTTGACCCGCGCCGGCCCGGAAATCGGTGTGGCCTCGACCAAGGCCTTTACCACCCAGCTGGTCGGCTTGATGCTATTGGTGCTGGCCACCGCTCGGGTAAAAGGCCGTCTCAGTGACGAGCAGATGGAAGCCCACATCGGCGCGCTGCGTCAGCTGCCCAGCCTGATCGAGCAAGTGCTGCAGCTCGACAGCCGCATTCAGGAGCTGTCGACCCGTTTTGTCGAAAAGCACCACACCCTGTTTCTCGGCCGCGGCCCGCAGTATCCGGTGGCGCTGGAAGGCGCACTGAAGCTCAAGGAGATTTCCTATATCCATGCCGAGGCCTATCCGGCTGGCGAGCTCAAGCATGGCCCGCTGGCGCTGGTCGATGCAGAAATGCCCGTTGTTGCGGTGGCGCCCAACGACGACCTTCTGGAAAAGCTGAAATCGAATCTGCAGGAAGTGCGGGCGCGCGGTGGTGAGCTGTTTGTTTTTGCTGATCGCCAGGCCGGTGTGCGCGATGAGCCGGGCATCAACGTACTGGCAATGCCGCCTATGCCGGAGATCCTGATTCCGATGGTGTACACCGTGCCGTTGCAGTTGCTCAGCTATCACGTTGCGGTAATGCGCGGAACCGATGTTGATCAGCCACGAAACCTGGCTAAATCTGTAACGGTGGAATAAAAGTTGCTGACCTACAGGGCGGAGATCGACGGCCTCAGGGCAGTTGCTGTTGTGCCGGTCATTTTTTTCCATGCCGGTTTTGCAATGTTCAGTGGCGGCTACGTTGGCGTAGATGTTTTCTTTGTCATTAGTGGCTACCTGATTACTTCCATTATCCTGAGTGAGCAGCAATCAGGACGCTTCAGCCTGGCTGCCTTTTATGAGCGTCGGGCGCGGCGTATATTGCCAGCACTTTTTCTTATTGTTTTTGCCTGTCTGCCTTTCTCGTGGACTTTGCTGACTCCAGACGAGCTTCGCTCGTTTGCCAAGAGCGTTATCGGAGTTTCGACATTTACCTCCAACTTCCATTTCTGGGGGGAGAGCGGCTATTTCGATACTGATGCTGAACTTAAACCATTGCTACATACCTGGAGTCTGGCGGTAGAAGAGCAGTACTACATTTTCTTCCCGCTGTTATTGATGCTGCTGCATCGGGTCGGCCGCCAGATTATTCCAGCGGTGCTGGCTATGCTGGTGCTGGGGTCATTCGCTTTGGCGGAGTACGGCGCGAGCAATCAATCAGCCGCCGCCTTCTTCCTGTTGCCGGCCCGTGCCTGGGAGCTGTTGGCGGGATCTCTTTGTGCTGTGTATTTAAGGCGCACTCAGGAACCGCTTGCGGAATATACCGGGTTGCAAAGTGTGCTGGCGTTGCTCGGCCTGATGATGATTTTGGGGAGCGTGGTGCTGCTTGATGACAACACGCCATTTCCAGGAGCTTATGCCCTGCCAACCATTGCCGGGACAGTGCTGATAATTTGCTTTGCTCGCACGGGCAACGTTATTGGTCGCTTACTGGCTTTGCGCCCCGTAGTGTTTACCGGATTAATCAGCTATAGCGCTTATCTG
>JBECKT010000084.1:0-8285 GCA_040235405.1 Alcanivoracaceae bacterium | reverse complement strand
GCAAGCATCAATTTGCGCATCGGGAAGCTCCTGTTTGATCAAAGGAGGTCCATTCTGGCCACCGTGCAGCAGAAGAGCCAGCAGCTGATTACGGGGGAATCATCGAAAAATTAGATGACGCCTGATTTGATGTTCAGCCTGGTGCAGTACCTGCAGACACGCCACGTGTTCAGCGCGTCCCGTACACCACCATGGTCTTGCCCTTCACCGAGACCAGCCCCTGATCTTCCAGGTTCTTCAGTACCCGGCCGACCATTTCCCTGGAGCAGCCGACGATGCGGCCGATTTCCTGGCGGGTGACCTTGATCTGCATGCCATCCGGGTGGGTCATGGCATCGGGCTGCTTGCACAGCTCCAGCAGGGTGCCGGCCACACGGCCGGTGACATCGAGGAAGGCGAGGTCGCCGACCTTGCGAGTGGTGGCGCGCAGGCGCCCGGCGATCTGGGCGGAGACGGTAAACAGGATCTCGGCATCTTCCCGGGCCAGCTGGCGGAACTTGGCGTAGCTGACTTCGGCGACTTCACATTCGGTTTTGGCCTTGACCCATGCTGACCGGGAGGCTTCCTCGAACAGACCCATTTCACCGAAGAAATCGCCTTCATTGAGGTAAGCCATGATCATTTCACGGCCGTCGTCGTCCTCAATCATCACGGTGACCGAGCCCTTCAGAATGTAGTAGAGCGCGTCGGATTCATCGCCGGCATAGATGATGGTGCTCTTCGCCGGATATTTGCGGCGATGGCAGTGGGCCAGAAAATGGTCCAGGTTCGGGATGATCTTGTTGACGATCTCTGTCATGGGGGTCCGATGAGGCTTCACAGTGGTGATAATGGGCCGAGTTTGCCCGTTTTCCCCCCCCCTGCCAAGTGAGCGCATCACACCTTATTCCTAGTTCCGGGATCGAGGCCCTGGTCTGTCTTTGCAGGCTGGGTGCAGCGGCAGGGTTGTGGTAATCTGCGCGCCCTTCGGCATATCGAGGTGGCTGATGAAGGCTGTAGTCCGCTGGCAGGGTGAGGTGAGTTTCGAGGCTGAGTCCGAAACCGGTCACAAGGTCCTTATGGATGGTCCGCCGGACCACGGTGGCCGGAATCGCGGCGCCCGGCCGATGGAGATGATCCTGGTGGGCGTTGGTGGCTGCGCTTCCTTTGATGTGGTGCATATCCTGAAGAAATCCCGTCAGGACGTCACGGACTGCCGTTGTGAAATGGACGCTGAGCGGGCGCAGGATGAAGTGCCAGCGGTGTTTACCCGTATCCATATGCATTTCGTGGTGCGTGGCCGCAACCTGAAGGAAGCGCAGGTGAAGCGGGCGGTGGAGCTGTCCGCCGAGAAGTACTGCTCCGGCTCGATCATGCTGGCCCGTGGCGGTGTTGTGATTGAGCACAGTTATAGTGTCGAGCAGGAAGATGTCTGAGCGGCCAAAGCACGCCGGGCTGCGCCATGTGGCGTTGTTCTGTCGTGACTACGAGGCCAGTGAACGGTTTTATGTCGACCTGATGGCTATGCAGGTCGAGTGGCGCCCGGATGAGGATAATGTCTACCTCAGTTCCGGCGCCGATAATCTGGCCCTGCATCGCTGGAAGGACGCGGATTTTGCTCCGGCCCAGCGACTGGACCATATCGGTTTTATTGTGGATCAGCCGGCGGACGTGGATCAGTGGTTCACGTTTCTGAAAGATGCTGGCATCAGGATGAAGTCGGAGCCGCGTACACACAGGGATGGGGCGCGCAGCTTCTATTGTCTGGATCCGGAGGGTGTGGTGGTGCAAATCATCTATCACCCCCCGATCTCCGGTGGTCGCTTTGTCCGTGAACCGGCAGGTGGCTGATATCCATGGGGTGCCGTTGATGGCATCCCGGTCTGGCGAGTAGAGAAGGAAAACAGTGAAAGATCTCAACCCCAAGATCCGGCTTCACGGCTTTAACAATCTGACCAAGTCGCTGAGCTTCAATATCTTCGATATCAGCTATGCGAAGACCGAGCAGCATCGCAAGGAGTACATCGAGTATATCGATGAGCTCTATAACGCCGAGCGTCTGACAGAGATTCTGACTAACGTCACCAGAATTATCGGTGCCAACGTCCTGAACGTGGCGCGTCAGGACTATGATCCGCAGGGCGCGTCCGTGACCATGCTGATTGCCGAGCATGAATCTCCGCCGTCCGATCCGGATTTTGACGAGGAAGCGCCGGGCCCGTTGCCGGATACCATCGTGGCGCATCTCGACAAGAGTCACGTGACCGTGCACACCTATCCGGAATCGCACCCGGACAATGGCATCTCGACCTTCCGCGTGGACGTTGATGTGTCGACCTGCGGCGTGATTTCGCCGCTGCGTGCCCTGAACTATCTGATTCACAGCTTTGACTCGGATATTGTCACGATCGATTACCGCGTCCGCGGCATGACCCGTGATGTTGATGGCACCAAGCACTATATTGATCACGACATCAATTCGATCCAGAACTTCCTCACCGAGGAGACCCGTAACGCCTATCAGATGATCGACGTCAACGTGTATCAGGAAAACATCTTCCACTCGAAGCTGTTGCTGAAGGACTTTGATATCGACAACTATCTGTTCGGCGCCGGCCGCGAGGAATTCACTGAAGCGGAGTTGGAAGATATCGAGCACCGTCTGAAGAAAGAGATGCTGGAGATTTTCTACTCCCGTAATCTCGATTGATTTCCGGTTGTATCACCACCGTAGGAGCGATCGACCGACCGCGATAAAAGGCCCGGCAGTTTTGCCGGGCTTTTTAATGTGGGCATCTTCGCGGTCGGTCGACCGCTCCTACAGCCTGTAGGTACTCCAGGTCATCACCTTGCTCATCAGCGTCATCAGATGCTGGATCGGTGGTGGCAGTGGGGCGCCGCCAGCACCTTCTGCGGTAACCGCATGCTTCAGCTCATCGACCCGCATTTGCTCAAGGATGGCACGACTGCGCTGATCGTCAGCCGGCAATTGTTGCAGATGCGCTTCCAGATGCCGCACCACCTGATGCTCGGTCTCGGCGACAAAGCCCAGGCTCCAGCGGTCGCCGGCCAGCCCGGCGGCGGCGCCAATGCCGAATGACATGGCATAGAACAGCGGATTGAGCTTGCTCGGCGCACTGCCGAGTTCACCCAGGCGGTCTTCGCACCAGGCCAGATGATCTTCTTCCTCGCGGGCGGCCTGCTCCATGGCATGGCGCACATGGGGCAGGCTGGCGGTGCTGGCCTGGCCCTGATACAGCGCCTGGGCACAGACCTCGCCGGTATGGTTGATGCGCATCAGGCCGGCGATATGCTGTCGGTCCGGGCCAGCGAGACTGGCCGCCGGGGCATCATGCTGCGGCTGCCGCTCGGCTTTGGTGGTGCCCGGGGTCAGGGTGCGCAGGGCGTTGTCGGCGCTGGCGAGCAGCTTGTCCAGTGCACTGAGTTGGCGGCGTCGGGTTGTGGTCATGCGGCTGTCCGGTGTCTGTGTTTGTTTCGCGTACTCTGTGTTTCGCGTACCAGAATACCGCCAAAACGGGGCAATTGGCGTGAAAGAACTGAAAGATTCGCGCCCGGCAGTGACCGATACCGGCGTGCTTGCCGGGGTTTGCGGGGCTCGTTACCCACGCGGTTCGTCGCTGGTTTGGTTAAGGGCCGGCGCGCTATTGTCAGTCTCAGGAGTCAGGGCGCTGCGGGTAAAGCTGACAATCACTTCGGCCAGATTACCCAGTTCCACCGGTTTTGCGACATGGGCATTCATGCCGGCGGCAAGGCTACGTTCGCGATGTTCACGCAGAATATGTGCGGTCAGGGCAATCACGGGCACCGGCTTTTTCCCCTGACGGCGTTCCAGTTCACGTATACGCCGGGTCGCCTCGAAGCCGTCCATTTCCGGCATCTCGCAATCCATCAGAATCAGGTCATATTGCTTTTCCTGCATGGCAGCAAGCGCCTCCAGACCGTTCCCGACCACGTCGGCATCCAGCCCCAGTTTGCCGAGCATGCCGCGAATCACTTTCTGACTGAGCAGGTGATCCTCTGCCACCAGAATTCGCAGTGATGGATCAGGTGCAACATTATTTTCCTGACCGGGCGTAGCCTGATGGTTGAGCATGCCCAATGCTTCCGTCAGGGCACGGCGCAGACGTCGGCCGGATACCGGTTTGGTCAGTATCTTGTGGATGCCGACGTTACGGGCCAGGTTGGTGGTCGGTGCATCCTGCAGGCCAGTCAGCATGACCAGCACCAGTGGGTGACTGATCATCAGGTCCTCGTGTATGCGAGTGGCCAGTTGCATACCGTTCATGCCCGGCATCAGGTGATCCAGCAGAACGATATCGTAGGGGTCTTTCAGATTGGCCTGCATACGGATGCTGGCCAGTGCTTCGCGCGGATCATGGCAGACCGTGACACGCATGCCCCAGCTCAGCGCCTGATGGCGAATCACCCGGGTAACCGTGCTGGAATCGTCCACCACCAGCATGTGCCGGCCCTGCAGCGCCTGTGTTGAATCCTCGAACTCGCTATCCGCATCGCTTTCCACTTCCGGCAACGGCACGCTGATCCAGCACAGCTGGCCATTACGCCGGCCATCGCGCACACCGCAGCGGCCGCCGATGGCTTCACTGAGCTGGCGAGCGATGCTGAGGCCAAGATCGGTGGCATCGTTGTGCTGTTTGTCGTCCCTGTCCTGCAGGGCGCTGAGCCGATCATCAATATGCTTCAGCGCCGAGCCCTCGAACTCGATGCGCAAATGGTCGGCGCGACCGGACGGGTCGCGAGCCACATCCACCACCAGCTCGCCCGCACCGGCGTGACGTACGCAGGCGGAAAGAATATTGGTGAGAATCTGCCGCAGTCGCCCGGGGTCCCCCTCCACCATTGCCGGCACGGTGGAGTGAATATGCGGAATTAACTCGATCTGTTTTTCCTCGGCCCGTTCCCGGAACAGCTCCAGCGCGGCCATCACCAGTTCGCCCGGGTCGAAGCGCTCGCGGTTGAGGTTACTGCCATCCTGTTCGATGCGTGAGTATTCGAGCACATCGTTAATGATACGCAGCAGACTCTCGCCGGCGGACTGGATCGAGCGCACACACTCCTTCTGGTTTGGTGTCAGCGGGGTGTCATCAAGCAGCTCCGCCATGCCGAGAATACCGCTCATCGGCGTGCGGATCTCATGGCTGACCCGGGCCAGTGTTTCGCTGCGGGCGCGCCAGAGAGATTCCTCCAGGACCTGCTGCTGATAGCCAACCAGTTCCTGACGCAGAGCCTGTTCGCGATGCAGCACCAGACCGATTGCAAACAGCACGCACTCCAGCGCCATCGCATACATCACCAGCAGCGGAAGGGGCATATCCAGCGGGATCAGGCCGAAAGCCGACAAGGTGGCAACTATGACTGCCAACAGCAGACTGCCTCGGGCAACCAGAAACAACACTGCTCTTGGCAAACCGGCATGCAGGGCGGCAATCCCTGCCAGTGCAAAGGCGATGGCACCGATGAAGGAACCTCCATAAGCGAGCAGGCCAGCGCTTTGTATGGGTAGCGACAAACTGAACAGGGCGAGGCCCGCATAGATTATCGCCATGACTTGCAGCAGTCGGGTGAGCAATGGCAGGTGCTGCGCCGGCTGCAGAAAATGAATGCTGAACAGACTTGCCAGTGCAATCGCCAGCAACTCGAAGAAAGTTTCCATTCTTGGCTGCAGGCCTGGCAGCGAAAACCAGTAAACGCCAATGAATCCGGCGCTGGCCGCCATTGCCAGCAGGGCGCTTGATTCGAATAGCAAAAAATACAGAAACAGGGGTTGCCTCGAGTTCAGCCATAGCCCTGCGGCCAGCAGGATCAGGCCGACCAGCAGCCCGCCGAGGAGGAGATAGGGCAGATCACGATTGAGCTGGCGTTCGGCCTGTTCGCTGATGTCTTGCAGGTTCAGGCTAAAGCCGAATGTCAGTGTCGGGACGATGCGAATGTAGTAAAGACGGGTTTCATGGGCGGGCAGATTCAGCAGAAAAAGCTGTTCACGGCTGCGCATATCAGCCCAGGGGATGGCCTGGTCAGTGCCGCTGGTCCGTTCGTGATAACCGTCCACTCCCGGTTCGTAAAAAGTGATGCCGGAGCCAAGTCCCGGAGCGAGTTCAAGCACCCGTCGCAGATTCTGATCAGTGCTGTTACGGATGGCCAGACGGAGCCAGAACGGATTGGCATGAAAGCCAAGCCGCTGGGTGCCGCGCCGGGCAGGAATGAAAATGTCATCGTGGCTGCCGTTACGAATATCGTTAAGTGTCAAGGCCGCGGTTTTGTCAGCAAGGTATTCGGTGTAAATGGTGACCCTGCCGCTGTCGGCAGGGTCATCAATAACGTAGGGCGGGGGAGGCGACGCCAGTACAGTGCCGGCAATCAACCCCAGCACCAGAGTGGTCGGCCATCGCCAGATACGGTCAAGCCTGATCAGTTTTCTCTTCCTTGTTTTCGGGGGCATCCTGCGCCTTTGGCCGATCCAGTACATAGGCATCCAGACCCGCTTCAGTCAGCAGGTAGGCACCAAGTTCGCTGCGGCGTCCGCCGTCGCAGCAGAGCACATAAATAAAATCCTTCTCCAGCGAACGAATCTGTCGACGCAGTTCGTTAAGCGGAATGTTGCGAGCACCGGAAGTGCGATCGTGCCGGAACTCCATCGGCAGGCGGACGTCGATCAGGACAATGGCGTGATCGCCTTCCTCTTCCATCTTCTCGACATCTTTATCATTGAGATGACGTACCACGGAATCCTGCAGCAACGAACGGAAGTCCTCCTTGCCCAGTGCCATCAGCACACCGTCACTGGTCATGGTTACGGTGGCATTACGCGGGGCATCGGAAATCAGTGCGTCCTCGCCGAAGAAGTTGCCGGTGGTCAGGGCGGCCAGAGTTTCCTGTTTGGCGCCCTGAGTCCGGGTGACCATCGCCTTGCCCTGCTTGATGACGAAGAAGGTGTCACCAGGCTCTCCTTCTTTGACAATCTGCTCGCCGAGCCTGATTTCACGTTCCTCAAACTTCACAAACAGGGACTGGATTTTTTGTGGTGGGATCTGTGAAAACAGCCCGGACGTGAGCAGCGCATCCATCCAGTCCCGCTCGGCGCTGTCGGCATCGTCTTCAAGCATGGACTCGGCGGCCTGGGTCCAGGTCATCAGCAGATCAAGCTTGTCGCGCTCAATGGCATAGACCACCGAGGCTTCGGTGCTGATGGCATTGACGGTGTGTTCGGGATAGTTATCCAGTGCCAGATAATTTTCATCATCGTCGGCAGGGAATTTACGCACCTGAAACGCGGCATCAATCAGGTCGACGGCGCCGGAAATCAGGAAGTAGGCCAGGTCGGTCCGTTCGCCGCGCTTGAACAGGACCCGGGCCGGGGCCAGGTTCATTACCTGAATCTGGCCGGCAATGTCGCGCAGATGGGATTCAGACAGACAATCAAACGGAATGAAGTCGTGCAGTCTGTCCAGATTGATTCCCGAGTCCGTCATGGTATCTCTGTCCCCTGAGCCGTCTGAGCCTGATTATGAAAGTGAATCGTGCGGCAAGTCCAACCTGCGGTGGCGGGTTCAGCCGCCGGCGGTTTCCCGGACCACGGCCCGGTAGCCTATATCACGGCGATACTGGCAGTCAGCCCAGTGGATCCCGGCCAGCCCCTGATAGGCTCTCGCCTGTGCCGCCGCGACGCTACTGCCCAGTGCTGTGACGCACAACACCCGGCCGCCCTGGGTCAATACCCTGCCATCCTGCAGCTTTGTACCGGCATGGAATACCTTGAGGTCGTTGGCATCGGCGCCGTCCAGACCATCAATGCGGTCGCCCTTGCGATAGTCGTCCGGGTAGCCCCCGGCGGCCATAACCACACCCAGTGCCGGGCGCGGGTCCCAGACCGCCTCGACGCTGTCGAGCCTGCCGGCCAGTGCGGCAAGGCACAGGGAGGCCAGATCGGATTGCAGGCGCATCATGATCGGCTGGGTTTCCGGGTCGCCGAAGCGGCAGTTGAACTCGATCACTTTCGGTGCGCCGCTGGCGTCGATCATCAGCCCGGCATAGAGGAAACCGGTATAGGGGTTGCCCTCGGCGGCCATGCCACGCACGGTCGGATAGATGACTTCCTGCATGATGCGATCATGGATATCCGGGGTAACCACGGGCGCCGGGGAGTAGGCGCCCATGCCGCCGGTGTTCGGGCCGGTGTCGCCGTCGCCGACGCGCTTGTGATCCTGGCTGGTGGCCATCGGCAACACGTTGTTGCCGTCGACCATAACAATAAAGCTGGCTTCTTC
>JBECKT010000053.1:0-6424 GCA_040235405.1 Alcanivoracaceae bacterium | reverse complement strand
ATACGGACCAGCAGCAAAACCAGTGTGGCCAGCAGGAAAACGATAAAGGAACCCGCCGCCAGCATCGCGCTGGACAGAGAATCCGCTCTAGCCTTCATCTGTTCAGCCTGCTCTGCTTCGATGCGATGTAGCTCTGCGGCATAGGCATCCGTATATGCTCTGGCATACCAATCCAGATACTGTGGCCACTCCACATAATCGCTGTTACTGCGCTCCAGACCAGGAATTTTTCTTGTCTTGATTGCATCGCTTCCGGACAGGACTGGCTGCAAAAGATCGCGATCAAAGGCATCGACAAGGCTCGACAGGAACTTCAGGGTGTCTTCCCTCTCAAGAAAGTTCTCGCCAATGCCGTCTATCCACTCACGCACTCCTTGTGGACTCACATCGACCTGCTCGGTTCGCTCACCGTACTGGCCAATCTTCTTGACCAGATCAAAGACCAAATCAGAAATCTGGCCGTCCTGTTTGTCAGGCTTTGCCTCAGTCTTTTTGGACTGTTCGCTTTTGCTGTCACTGGAGGATGCCGGTTTGACAGACTCCTTGTAATCAGCAATCCCCAGCTTCGGGTGTGTAATCTGATCATCCACACCTGTCATCCAGCCACCGAGAAACCCAAGTCCCCCAATAATGGCCACGACCAGCGCCAGCGCGGCGACCAGATAGCTTGCACCGCCAGCGATGCGGAAAAAACGTTGCCCCATTTTTCTATCCTCCCGTTATTGTGAAGGACCAAGACTAGGGGCATGATGCGACATATTATGTCGCTGTAAAGACGTGATGGGTGGGTGTTGAATCCTTGATGCAGCCGTTTTCATCGGCGCGAAGGACTTGTTGTCTCAACGAGGCTCCGCCGCCAGAAACCGCTCCCTCGTCATGTTCACCGGCTGATGCGGCCCACCCCGGAACCCCCGCATGAAGACGATGCTGCGATTTTCCTCTGGCCCGACGCTGACATGAAACGGGCGATGCGCGGAATAAAAATACAGGCGGTCAAACGGGGTGTTTTCCACAACCCACCTGGCAACTTCCAGTGAGCTGATTCCGGGCAGATAGAAGTCGGCAGCAATGCCGCGGCGCTTACAGATCAGGCTGCCATTCCTGTTCAGCTCCGAACCGGCATGCTGGTCTCCGGCCGGAGTGATATTCGGATATTCAGTGCCGCGCAGCACCTTGCTGAGAGCGGGGCCGGAGAAGCCATAGGTAAGAATGACCCGGGCGCCAAAATGATGCCGAACCGGATCCAGAATTTGCTGCGCCATTCTGAGCATGGACTGATAAGTCTCAAGCTGCCTCGGCACATTATCGATTCCGCCAGCCTGCCGGAGACGCTTGTAGGTATCGCTGCAGGACAAGAAGTCGTCATAACGCAGGAATTCCCCGCATCCATCCGCAATGTCGGGCTGGCTCTTCAGCATCCGTTAAGCTTCCTCAGATCTTGCCCACCAGATTGATAAACAGCCCCTGGTGGTCATAGGACAGGTTGGTCAGGTCATCAGAGAAGTCGCTGAAGTTGTACCCCACCCCCAACTTGACGTGATCGCCGAGGTGGCGATACAGGGCGGTGAGCATGCCGCTGCGGGTATCACCGGCATCCTGCAGCTCCAGCATTCTCGCCTCGATGACGGCATCCCAGTGGCGCACCACGTGCCAGTCGGCGCGGGCGATATACAGGCTGGCACGGCTGTCGAAGAACTGCGGATTGACCCGGTCCTGACTGAGCTGGCCGAGCCGGTAGGCATACTTGCCACCAATGCTCCAGCGCCGGGTCAGGTCATAGATGGTATCAATGGCGAGGATGTGACTCTTCTGGATGTATTCCGCCGCCGTGTTGTTAATGGTGACCTGATCCGCTGACGGCAGATTGTAGAAATAGGTGTACTTGAACAGCGTATCAAGACGGTCGTGATAGATCGGCCGGTAGCCATAGCCCATCACCGCTTCTATATAACGGCCGTCGTAGAACTCGCCCATGGAGCTCTGGCTGTCGGAGAAGTTGAGCTTGCCGATCAGCCGCCACTGTTCCGACATCTGGTATTTCAGGCTGTTCTTGGTCAGCCAGGTTTTTCGTTCGGTGCGTGTCAGGTCGGCGTTTTCACGATCATCAATACGATACTCGAAGGCGCTGTAAACCTTGATCGCTTCAAAGCCGTAGCCCACTCTCAGGCCCACGGCAATGCGATCCATCTCGGCACTGGTCAGGTTGTCACGCAGCGTGCCGACGTCCAGATTGGCGCCAAAATTCCAGCGATCATTCGGCGCCAGATCAACACCGGTTGCATGGGTCAGGCCGGTGGGCACATCACCGTGGGTATAGACTTCTTCCAGATAGACACTGACGGAATCCGAGTAGCGGGTTCTGAAGCCCGAGCTCATATTGCCGCGCTGGGCTCGCAGGCCGTTGTCGGTGCGCTCGTTTTCCAACGTGTAGTTGGCATAGAGCGTGGTGCGGTCAGACAGCAGATACTCGGAGCCGACTTTACCGCCGTCACCGAAATCGCCAGCAGAGGCTTCACCGTTGGCGCTGAAACGGTCGCTGAAACGGTAGCTGCCGCCGGCGCCGACCCGGCCGTTATCTTCCTGATTGCCACTGGATTCGACCGTGTCCTGGACATAGCCGTAGGCGGTCCATCGGCCGCGCGAGTCATATCCGGCTCGCAACACGGCATCCGTGCGATCACCTTCAATCTGGGTCAGCGGCACCACTGGCGAGTTGTCTTCACGATTTTCCTGACGCACACCGGTACTAAGTGTCCAGTGCTGGTCCAGCCGATAATCGGCATTCAGTTCGGCGGCGGTATTGTCCAGCCCGAGGACCTGCTCGGACTGGTCGTACTTGATCCGCATATCGACGTTGTCGGTGACTGGCAGTTGCAGTGCCGCACCGACCTGCTCGGTATCCTTTGCGGTGATCAAACCGGGTGCGGAATAGCCGGCATCAACATTCTGGTGATAGAGCGTCAGTTTGCCGCTCAGGCTGCTGTGTGCGTCAGCCAGGTCCAGGCTCGCCTCGACGCGGGCGGCATCCGCTTCAATAGTCTGTTCTTCTCCGGGCAGGGCGCCATTGTCGGCAAAACCGAAGTTGTAGCCGCCATCGCTGGACAGGAAGGTGGTGCTGTTGGTGCCTTCGCTGCCTGACAATTCTGCTTTCAACCAGGTATCGGCACTCTTACGCAGGGTGATATCGCCTGCTTGCACGCCGCTGGTGCCGGCTTCATTGCCGTTATCTGCGGTGAGGCCAACTTTGACGTAATCGCCAAGCCAGTAATGCACCCGGCCGCCACCCCAGAGGTTGCCGACATCTTCAAAGCTGCTGGAATACTCGTAGCGGGTAACAAGATAGGCCTGATTACCGCTGCCGGCCTCGCTGGCCACCAGCAGGCCGTCGGCGCTGGTCGGTGACAGTGGCTCGGTCAGGACGATGCGGCCCTGCAGGTAGTCAATATCGTAGTCGAGCGATGGCACCAGATTCTTGACGGCCACCACTACCCCGGACACCTTGTCACGCACTTCAATGCGGACCCGCTCGGAACCGTTGAGGACATCCTGATGACGCAGGAAATACAGTGAGCCACCCGTACCGAGAAACTCGTCGCGCCCGGCGATGGTGCCGGGGTCGGCGGCAAAACCGTCAATCATGAAACGTTTCTCGCCGAAGCTGGTTACCGCGTCCGACTGCAGATGCAGGTTGGCACCAAACAGGGTGCGATCAATATGGGCAAGGCTGTTGTCGGTGTAATCAACGCGGAAGTTACCCCACATGCCGTAGTTATCACGCTGGCTCAATTTCAGGTAGAACTTGCCAAGCGTCGGTGCATCTTCTTCCACCGTGCTGTCATCGCCGTAAGTCGGGTAGTAATAATCCGGGTCAATGCGTCGGAACATCGCATCAGGTGTTTTCTGCATGAAGTTGGTGAACAGATCCTCAACCGGCCCTTCCAGCGTGTCGGCACTGGAGGTCAGCTGCCAGCCTTCGCCGAATTTGCCTTTGACGTAGTAGGCAAGGCGGCCGTCGATGCTCAGGTCGTCATCATAATGGCCCTTGTCCGGTGCCATCAGCTCGGCCGGGCCGCTGGTATCGTTTGCCGATGCGGTCACATCAGCGATACCGACATAGAACCAGTCGCTCTTTTCAAACTCGAGATCACGCAGGAACAGCTCGCCGTTACCGACTTCATCTACCACCGCGACTTCGACGGTGTGAATACCATCGGGCAGAATCTCCTCAACGACAAACTCGCCATCGGCCGACACTGGCACCGCCCTGCCAGCCACCCAGACCTGTTTCTGCTCCGGGATACTGGAGCCATACACCTTGACGGTGCCGCCCTTCAACGGAATGTTGCTTTGCCGCAGACGATTCTCGCCGTAGCCAACCAGCAACTCTGCTTCCGGATCGGTGTCTTCCGCCACCGGGTCCAGCTGATCGACCACCCGGAGTGCCTGCTCGGCGGTCTCGTCATAGCGTCCTTCGCTGTCGTAGACCCGAACCACATAACGCAACGTGCGTCCCGGTGCCTCGTGCGAATCAAACTCCGCCGCCCACTCGGCCCGACCGCCGGCGTCCATCCCGACGATGGCCAGGGGCGCATCGCGCAGTGAGGTGCCCTCGTCAAAAATGCGCACCTCGGCCTTTTCAATAAATGCCGGATAGTTGCTGTACAGACGGAACTGGACCAGGTTATCCGCCGGCACAGTTTCAATGTCGTCACGGTAACGGATGGTGTTCGGCCAGGCGGTCACATTCAGGCGCGGTTTTCTCTCCAGGTTGTCATACCGGAACTGCACGTCCGCGTTTTCCAAAGCAACGTCGGTACAACGCTCGACATCCGGCACACCCACTTTCGGGTCATCAATGGACTGACCATCAACGGTGATGCGCATCAGGTTAAGTGCATAGGGATTGGCAACGTCGATCTCGCGAGTCAGACGCTGAATGTCCACCGCGTCCAGATCATCCATGACCGCCAGCTCGTCATAGACAATCCGGATTTCCACACGAGAGGTGTCCATCTCGACGAAACCGGCGTTGACTACATCATCAGTCTGCACATAACCACGCCCTTCGAACTCGACCTGATCCTCCTCCAGCTGCAGACGTTCCCTGAAAATTTCCATGACACGACGGGCCCGGGCCGTGGACAGACCGATGTCATCGCCGTAGACCATGGCAGTACGGCGATCGAGCCGCTGGTTGTTGGTGTAGCCGATAAAGCGCAACCGCACGTTGCTCTTGTCGGCTACTTCGGCAAGCAGTCCTGCCATGCGATCGACATAAACATCGGCGATCTGCGGCTGGCCGCCATCAAACAGCACCGGACGGATAGCACCGGTCGGCGGGTTATACAAACGCGTTACCGTTTCCGCTGCTGCCGACTCGGGGCAGAACTGCGGTTCATCCGGCAACTCCTGCAACGGATCGTCATACCAGAACTCGGTCTCGATACGGCGATTGAGTGCCCGGCCTGCCTCGGTTTCATTCGAGGCAACCGGATTGGAGGCGCCACGTCCGTCACTGTCTATCATGGAACTGGGCAGCCCCAGCGCATCCTGCAGCGCCAGCGCAGCACGACGTGCGCGGGCCTTGGACAGACTGGCATGGTTGCCATAGATACGTGCATCGCGACCCATCAGCGGCAGATCATCGGTGTAGCCGATCAGTTTGACGACCACATTCTGCTTGCCTTCAAGGTTTGTCAGTGCCTGCCGGATATGAGCCTGGAACTCCGGCGGAATCTGCGCCGATTCCTCACTGAAATGCAGCGGCGGCACCAGATTCTTTACCCGGGTGCGCCTGGCATGGCCTTCCTTGTAGGTCAGTTTGCACACTGTCTCGATGCGGCAGATCTTCAGGCGGCTGAGACGCTGGGAGATGACGACTTCTTTCTCAACCGTGACCTCGTCGATTTCGTCATACCAGACTTCCACTTCCACCCGACGGTTTCTGGCCTTGCCTTCCGGTGTAACGTTACTGGCAACCGGTTGGCTTTCCCCCAGACCTTCATAAGAGATCGACTCCGGCGGCAACCGCAGCGCCTGCTGGAAATACTCGGCAGTGGTGCCGGCGCGCTCACGGGACAGGCCGGTGTTGTCGCCATACTGCTCTTTCAGGGCGCCAAACAAGGGTACGTTGTCGGAGTGGCCAACCAGATGCAGGCGCACATTACGGCGGTCGCGCATGCTTTCCAGCACGTCACGAATTTTCTCGACATAACTTTCCGGAATCGCGGCAACACCGGATTCGAAATAGATCGGTGGCACCACATTGGGCAGCTTGATGGTGCGAACATTCTGCTCCTGAACCTGCTGGATCTCGATCCGGTCGCCCTGATTCTCCTCATAGATACTGTCGTCCTGCAGCCATGACGTCGGCTCGATAAACAGCGGCAGCTGCTGCTCCACGGTTTCACCCAGTGGGCTACTC
>JBECKT010000031.1:0-21869 GCA_040235405.1 Alcanivoracaceae bacterium | reverse complement strand
TCAAGGGCGGTTGCGCGATGATGGGTTTTTCTTCCATGGAGGCGCTTGCCCATGCCGCAGAGGACTTGATGGAACCAATTCGTCGTGGCGCAGTGTCTATCGACGAGAGTTTGATAGATCTGTTGCTGGAAGTGGTCGATGCACTCAAGGCGCAGCTTGGCGAGGTCAGCGCCGAGCGGAAGGAGCCGGCTCCCTGCCCGCAGCTGGTGGACAGACTGCGGCGCCGTCTCGGGCAGGTTGATAACGGGAGCAACGCTGGCACCGGGGCTGGTGTCAGCGCCGGCAATCAGCATGAGCAGGTCATGGCGAAGGAGTTCTGCAGTGCCGTCGCACCGATTCTGCCAGCACTGGTAGAGGCCCTGGTCGCCGGCAAGCCGGCCCCGAAAAAAATGCAGACAGCGCTTGTCAGAGCGGCTGATGTCGCTGGCTACCCGGCGCTGTCGGCGCTGGCGAAGATGCTCGCGCCAGAGCAGAAGATGACTGTGCTGGCGGCGCTTCTGGAACGGGTTGCCGGCCTCGAAAAGCTCTGTGGTGGTGATGCCGGTAGTGAAATCTGCTATCAGGTCTGCCGGCCACTATTTGCAGACCAACTATTTTCTGGCGCCGCCGATATGCTGGTGCGGCTTCGTGCTCTGGAAACGGCACCGGAGGATGCAGCTGTTACTGAGGCGGTGCTTAACTGCCTGAAACAGATGCAGGTGCTTATGGTGCTGACCGGCGCGTCGGCATCTCTGGCCGTTTACCGTTTGTTGGCACAGCTGTTGCGCGATGCTCTGCGCGGACTGGTCGATCTCTCTCCAGCGCTGATGCAGCATTTCTGTGCTGCGGCAGTGGTACCGTTGGAGCTGGATCACTCTCTGTTCGAGAGCGACGCCTATCATCAGCACTGTGATGCTTTGCTGCAGGCACTGGGCAGAGTGGTGGATGAGGAGTCCGGGCGCCGTTCCGGCTCCTCTGTCCGTGACTTGCTGCAACAAACCCTGAGCATCAGGGCGGCGGCACTGGATGCCATGTCTCCGGCCGTGCTTGAACAGCTATGGGCGCTGGTTCAGAAGCAGGTGACGATTTATGAGGTTGCGGTGGACCTCGAGGCCAGAAGTGCCGATTCGGCACGGCTGGTGCACTGGTTCGACAGCGAGTTCCAGCTACTCACCAGCTATACCCTTCCGGCAACCGAGGCGGCTGATGGCAGCGGCCAGCGGGCGCGGGTCGGCTTTGTGATATCGGCCGGTGAGTCCGCCGGGCTTCTTGAGGCGGGGTTGCAGAAGTTTCGTGACAGCGGGGTGCCGTGTAGCTGGGTCAACTGTTCACTTGCTGATAGCCGGCTGGACGAAGTTGATTCGGTGCCGATAGCGCCGGCCGCACCGCAAGCGTCGATAGCCGGACCTGAGTCTGTCACCGCCAGCACTTTACGCGTTGACAGCGATGTGCTCGACAGGTTTGTCGGTCGTGTTGGTGAGATGGTAACGCTGCGCAATGCGATGTCACATTCGCTGCATGACGATGACCTGATGCGCAGGCTAAGGCTGCTGCGAGGCAAACTATCCGGGAATGGCAAAGGGATTACCCTGCAGTCCGAGGAGCTGCCGGCTATACGCGAGTTGCTGCAGGAAATTGATTTACGCATAGATGGGCTGATGCAGGCCGATGCGCGTTTCCAGGGAGCGCTTAGCCGGCTTCAGGAAGATGTGCTGGCATTGCGTGTAGTGCCGATTGCGACTGTGTTCAACCGGCTGCCGCGGCTAGTTCGTGATGTTGCCCAGGGCAGTGGCAAACAGGTTGATACCGAGCTTGAAGGCGACGATGTGCGCATTGACAAGAGCATGGTGGAGGCACTCCTTGAGCCATTGATGCATCTTGTTCGTAATAGCGTCGACCACGGTATCGAACCGCCGGCCTTGCGCCTGTCTGCAGGAAAGTCTGAGCGTGGACGGATCATCATTCGCGCCAACCAGCATGCCGGCTTGCTGGAAATCGATATTGAGGATGATGGCGCAGGTTTGGATATCGATCGGATCCGCAGGAAGGCGGTCAGCAGTGGCATGCGCACAGATCAGCAGATTCAGGCAATGAGCAGGGATGATCTGATTGCGCTGGTATTTGAGCCCGGCTTTTCCACGGCCGAACAGGTTACCGAAGTATCGGGTCGTGGTGTCGGTATGGACGTGGTGCGTAACCGGGTCCAGCATCTGGGCGGCACCATTGCGGTTGAATCTGAAGCTGGCCGCGGAACCCGCTTCCGTTTGCGCCTGCCGCTGTCACTGGCGATCCAGAATGTGGTGCTGGTCCGGGCCGGCAGTCAGAACCTGGCACTGCCAGAGCGCTATGTCGGTGAAGTGATCGCTTTGCATCGTGCCATGGTGCAGTCGGTTCAGGGGCAGGCCGCTTGCCTGTTGCGCGGCGCGACACTACCGCTGTTCCGCTTGTCGACGTTGCTCGGCCAGACAGGCAGCGGGCATGGCACGGAGCGTGAAGAAATCGAGGCACTGGTGATCAGCGATGGCAGCCACAGAATCGGTCTGATTGTCGATGCTGTGCTTGGTCGGCCTGAGGTGTTCATTCGCGAAGTCCACCCGGATATCGCAAAGATGCCCGGCATCAGTGGGGTTTCCATTCTCGGTGATGGCCAGGTGGTGATCATTCTCGACTGTGATGCGCTGATCGCTCTGGCCGCCGGCAATGCCCAGTCGTTACGCAGCCTGCTGAAAGCATCATGAAGTCCGCGGTCCGTTTCAGTGTCGGTGGCTACCAGTTTGTGATTGATGTGGCACTGGTCCAGGAAGTTTTGCCAGCGAGTGATTCAAACCTGTCCGGCGGTTATTACTCATGGCGCGACAGCAACCTGCCGGTAATCTATCTGGCAGCCCAGCTTGGCTGTCAGGCTGCTGAGCAACAGCCCATGGTGATTAGCAACTCGCAGCAGGACTCCGACACCATGTTTCTGCTGGTGGTTGAACAAGTGCACGGGTTGGTTGACCTGCATACAGACCAGCAATCCTCATTGCCAACCACTCTGGAGAGCATTCAGAACATCGTGGAAAGCGTATGGCAGATTTCCGCGGCAGAGTCGCTGCTACTGAGTCTACGCTTTCCGGTGACCAGCTGGTACAGGCCAGACGGTTTCAGGGAGCAGAGTTAATATGATAACGGTACTGATCGTTGACGATTCCGAGCTTCAGATCGAATTTGAGCGTGCCCTGCTTGAAGGGCAAAACCTGAAGGTGTCGGTGGCCAGAAATGGTGAGCAATGTCTGGTGATGGCACGGAAGGTGCGTCCCGATGTGATTCTGATGGACATTGTCATGCCCGGTATGGATGGCATCGAAACCCTCCATGCGTTGCGGCACTATGAGGAAACCCGGGATATCCCGATCATCATGGTGACCAGTCAGACCGAGCTTGACTACATGGAGGGCGCGTTCGTCGGTGGCTGCAATGACTATGTCACCAAGCCTGTGGTGCGCACTGAACTGCTGGCCAAGATATCGAGCCTGACCGGGCTGCCGATGAGCGGGTATCAGCCATGATGGTGTCCAGCCTCGGGGTGCCGCCATTGGAGCAGGGGGTTGAAACCCGCTATGTCTTGCCAGGGGATGTGGTCAGTGCTTCTGCTCCATGCCGATTTGTCACTGTGCTGGGTTCCTGCGTGGCGGTCTGCCTTTATGACAGCATTGCCAAAATCGGTGGCATCAATCATTACCTGCTGCCCGGGGCGCCCTTGCAGCAGGAGGGCAGCCCATGGCGCTGGAGTGATGCATCAATCCAGGAATTGATGCGGCAGGTGGTTGAGCGTGGTGCCACTGCACGCCGGTTAAAGGCGAAGGTTTTTGGTGGCGCACAGATCTCTCCGCGAAATGTTCACTGTGGCTTCAAGATTGGCGAGCGGAATATCGAACAGGCGCTGGCGCTGCTGGATCGCCATGGTGTGGAAATTATCTCACGCAGTATCGGCGGCCATGCGGGCAGAAAAATTGTCTTCGAAAGTCACACTGGCAATGCCTGGGTGAAGCACCTGCGGGATCAGAATGCATGAGTGCTGGACATTCCTGGGCCACGGGCCTGAAGCCGATAACCGATGCCGAGTTTCGTTTATTCCGTGACCTGATCTATGGGCTTGCTGGCATTCACCTTGCCGACGTCAAAAAGGCGTTGCTAACCGGTCGCCTCAGTCGTCGCTTGCGAGAGCTGGGGATGGTCAGTTTTCGTCAGTACTACGATCATGTTGTCGGGGATAAAACCGGGCAGGAGGGAATCTTCCTGCTTGATGCGATTACCACTAACGAAACGCATTTTTTTCGTGAGCCAAAGCAGTTCGAGTATCTGCAGCAGGAGCTGATCCCGGAGTGGGAGGCCCAGGCCGAGCGTGGTCAGCGGCGCAAGCATATACGGATATGGAGTGCCGCCTGCTCCTCGGGGGAAGAACCCTATTCTCTGGCCATGATGCTGTTGCACGCACTGCCGCCGGAATCGGGTTGGCAGGTCGAGATTCTGGCCACCGATATATCCACTCGTATCCTCGATCGGGCGAGGGGCGGCGTCTGGCCGATTAATCGGGCTGACAGTATTCCGTCGCATCTTCTGAAGAAATTCATGTTGCGCGGAACCGGCTCGCAGCAGGGCAACATGAAGGCGGGCGAGGAAGTGCGATCAGTGATCCAGTTTTCCCGCCTCAATCTTAACGATGCCCATTACCCGGTAACCGGGATGTTTGATGCGATTTTCTGTCGCAACGTGCTGATCTACTTCGATCAGCAGTCACGCGCTGCGGTGATCGGCCGGATGATGTCGCTGCTCGGTGGTGGTGGCCATCTTTTTCTGGGTCATGCTGAAAGCCTGACCGGCATCAGTCACCGAATGAAATCGGTGGCGCCGGCGGTCTACAGGATGGCAGCGGTCCAGCATGCCAGTGCATGAGGGTATCGTCAGGGTTCTGGCCATTGATGATTCTGCTGTCGCCCGAACCCTGTATCGAGAGCTGCTGGATTTCCGTCACGGCATGGAGTTGGTGGCGACCGCGCCGAATGCGGAAATTGCCCGGCGTAAACTGGTCACGCTGGACTATGACGTCGTCGTGCTGGATATCGAAATGCCGGGTGAGGATGGGTTGTCATTGCTGCGCTGGTTGATGGCGCATCAGCCGGTGCCGGTGGTGGTGGCGAGCTCATGGAGTTCCCGTGGCGCCGAACAGACCATGGAAGCCTTTGCCCTCGGTGCGGTGGATGTGGTCTGCAAGAGTTCGATGGGATCTGCCACTGCCTTGCAGGATTTTTCTGCCGCACTGATCGCCGCAGTACGGGCAGCAGCGAGTGCTCGCCGTCGAGTGCCGCGACGGCCGGCGCTTGCCAGAGTCGAGCCGATTGAGGCCGCGCCAACCAGTCTGCGCCGCAGCATGGTGGTGGTGATTGGCGCTTCCACCGGCGGCACCGAAGTACTGTCCCGCCTGATCAGTCAGATGCCGGCACAGTTTCCACCGACACTGGTGGTGCAACACATGCCGGCACTCTATACCCGCGCTTTTGCCAATCGCCTTGATACGCTGGGCGTGGTGCGGGTCAGCGAGGCGGTGCATGGGCAGATGATCGGCGCCGGCGAGGTGCTGGTGGCGCCGGGTGGCTCACAGATGCGGCTGGTACCCGGTGCCCGTGGACCGGTTGCACAGATTTCTGCAGAGGGTCTGGTGAATCGTCATGCGCCATCAGTTGATGTGCTGTTTGACAGTGCGCGTGATCACTATCGCAATCGCACCGTCGGCGTGCTGCTGACCGGCATGGGCAATGACGGCGCCCGTGGCTTGCTGGGCATCCGTCAGGCTGGCGGTCGCACCATCGCGCAGAATGAAGCCAGCAGTGTGGTCTGGGGGATGCCGCAGGAGGCGGTGCGCCTCGATGCGGCGGAGGTGGTGCTGCCACCGGATGAAATGATCGCTCAGATTGTCCGATGGGTGCAGCACCAGAACTGATGGTGTTTTATTTCAGACATTGAAGCGGAAGTGCACCACATCGCCGTCCTGAACCACGTATTCCTTGCCTTCCAGCCGCCACTTGCCGGCATCCTTGGCGCCTTGCTCGCCGTTGCCGGCGATAAAGTCGTCGAAGGCAGTGACTTCGGCGCGGATAAAACCCTTCTCAAAATCGGTGTGAATCACGCCGGCCGCTTTCGGCGCGGTGGCGCCAATCGGGATGGTCCAGGCGCGGACTTCCTGCTTGCCGGCGGTGAAGTAGGTCTGCAGGCCAAGCAGACGGTAGCCGGCGCGGATCACCCGGTTCAGGCCCGGCTCGTCCATGCCCATTTCGCCAAGAAATTCGGCCTTTTCGTCGTCATCCAGTTCGGCGATTTCCGATTCGATCTTGGCGCAGATCGGCACCACCTGGCTGTTCTCGCTGGCGGCCAGTTCTTCCACCGCTTTCAGCAGGGCATTGTTTTCGAATCCGTCTTCGGCCACGTTGGCGATGTACATGGTCGGCTTCAGGGTCAGCAGGTTGTAGGAGCGCAGTCGCTTCAGCTCGTCTTCGTCCAGGTCGACGCTGCGGGCCGGCTTGCCGTCGTTCAGTGCCGGCTGCAGTTTCTCCAGCACCTTGACCACGGCGGCGGCTTCCTTGTCCTGACCCTTGGCGGCTTTCTGGGCCCGCAGCAGGGCTTTTTCCACGGTATCCATGTCGGCCAGGGCCAGCTCGGTATTGATGGTTTCAATATCGGCCAGCGGTGCGACCTTGCCGGACACGTGAATAACATTGTCGTCTTCGAAGCAGCGCACCACATGGGCGATAGCGTCAGTCTCGCGGATGTTGGCGAGGAACTTGTTGCCCAGACCTTCGCCCTGCGAGGCGCCGGCAACCAGGCCGGCGATGTCGACGAATTCCATGGTGGTGGGCAGGATGCGTTGCGGCTTGACGATGGCAGCGAGCTGCTCCAGCCGCGGGTCCGGCATGGGCACCACGCCGGTGTTCGGCTCGATGGTGCAGAACGGGAAGTTCTGGGCTTCGATGCCGGCCTTGGTCAGGGCATTGAACAGGGTGGATTTGCCGACGTTCGGCAGGCCGACGATACCGCACTTGAAGCCCATGGTTTGCCCCTCGAAAAATGAGGCGCGATTCTAGCAGAATCCTGATTGGCGTGTCCCTAAAGCTCCGTATGCCTGCTCCGGCCGGCAAACTTCACTGCCCCGGCAACAGACTGATCAAACAAAAGGGCGCCAACGGGCGCCCTGAAGTTAGTGCTTCCTATTTATTAAGTCTCTTGAGAATTACCAGCTCAAAGCACCGCCAGTCTGATATTCGGTCACACGGGTCTCGAAGAAGTTCTTCTCCTTGCGCAGATCCATGATCTCACTCATCCACGGGAACGGGTTGCTGACACCCTTGAACTGCTCCGGCAGGCCGAGCTGGGCCAAACGACGGTTAGCGATAAACTGCAGATACTCTTCCATCATGTTGGCGTTCATGCCCAGCACGCCGCGCGGCATGGTGTCGCGCGCGTACTGGATTTCCAGCTCGGTGCCTTCCAGGATCATCTGGGTGGCCTTGTCGCGCATCTGCGCATCCCACAGGTGCGGATTCTCGATCTTGATCTGGTTGATCACATCGACGCCGAAGTTCACATGCATAGACTCGTCACGCAGGATGTACTGGAACTGCTCGGCCACGCCGGTCATTTTGTTGCGACGGCCCATGGACAGGATCTGGGTGAAGCCGCAGTAGAAGAAAATGCCCTCCAGCACGCAGTAGAACGCGATCAGGTTTTCCAGCAGTTGCTTGTCGGTTTGCGGCGTACCGGTCTTGAATTCCGGATCGGACAGCTCGCGGGTGTACTGGATGCCCCACTGGGCTTTTTTCGCCACCGCCGGCACTTCCCGGTACATGTTGAAGATCTCGCCCTCGTCCATACCCAGTGACTCGATGCAGTACTGGTAGGCGTGGGTGTGGATCGCTTCTTCAAACGACTGCCGCAGGATGTACTGACGGCACTCCGGGTTGGTGATCAGCCGGTACACGGCCAGCACCAGATTGTTCGCCACCAGCGAATCGGCGGTGGAGAAGAAGCCGAGCGAACGCTTGATGATGCGGCGCTCATCATCGGTCAGGCCTTCGGCGCTTTTCCACAGGGCGATGTCCGCGTTCATGTTCACTTCCTGCGGCATCCAGTGGTTCGAGCAACCGTCCAGATATTTCTGCCAGGCCCAGTCGTACTTGAACGGCACCAGCTGGTTCAGGTCAGCGCGGCAGTTGATCATGCGCTTCTCGTCCACCTGCACGCGGCCGGAGGTGCCTTCCAGCTCGGCCACGGCTTCGCTGGCATCCATCTGCGCGACGGTGGCCTTGGCGCGGGCTACGGGATCTCCTCCAGTGACAGGATTACCGGCAGCAGCAGCTGGTTCGGTTCTTTGAACAGCAGGTTCTGCTCGCGCCGGCGCTGCTGGCGCAGCAACTGCCTGCGGTGCTGCACTCTGCTCTGGTTCCTGTGGCGCGCGGCTTGCAATGTGCGGTTGGACCGGCTTTTCTTCGGCATGGAATTCATCCCAGCTCAACATGATCTTGTAACTCCTTTGGTTTGGGGCGCGAGAGGGAAAAAGCGAGAAGTCGGGCATAGCCTGCGTCTCTCGTCTGGCCGCTCGCATCTTCTGCTCTCGTTACTGGCAGGCCTCGCAGTCCGGGTTATCAATCGAACAGGCCTGCGGTACTTCTGCTGCCTGGCTGAACGCAGTGGCTTCTTCGCTGCCGGATGACACCCGGTTCAGGCGGCCATCACTGATGGTGGATTTCTCCGTCGCGGTGGCGCCGATGGCACGCAGGTAGTAAGTGGTTTTCAGGCCACTGAGCCATGCCATCTTGTAGGTGATATCCAGCTTCTTGCCGTTGGCCTGGGCGATGTACAGGTTCAGCGACTGGGCCTGATCGATCCACTTCTGGCGGCGGCTGGCCGCTTCCACCAGCCAGCGCGGTTCCACTTCAAAGGCAGTACGGAACTGTTCTTTCAGGTCCTCCGGTACGCGATCCACCGGCAGCACGGAACCGTCGTAGTACTTCAGGTCGTTGACCATGACGTTGTCCCACAGGCCACGCTCTTTCAGCTCGTGCACCAGATACGGGTTGACCACGGTGAACTCGCCGGACAGGTTCGATTTCACGTACAGGTTCTGATAGGTCGGTTCAATGGACTGTGACACGCCGGTGATATTGGCAATGGTTGCCGTCGGTGCAATTGCCATCACGTTGGAGTTGCGCATGCCCTGGGTGCGCACCTTGTTGCGCAGCGAACTCCAGTCCATGGTCTGGGAGCGATCCATGTTCAGGTATTTTGCTTCGCCACGTTCGCGGGCCAGAATTTCGATCGAGTCGATCGGCAGGACGCCCTGGCTCCAGAGCGAGCCTTCGTAGCTGGAATAGCTGCCACGCTCAATCGCCAGATCGCTGGACGCCTGAATGGCGAAGTAGCTCACTGCTTCCATGGAGCGATCAGCAAATTCCACCGCCTGCGGTGAAGCGTAGGCGATCTTCTGCATGTACAGCGCATCCTGGAAGCCCATGATGCCAAGGCCCACCGGACGGTGCTTGAGGTTCGAGTTGCGTGCCGCCGGCACCGAGTAGTAGTTGATGTCGATGACGTTATCGAGCATGCGCACGGCGGTCTTGATGGTGCGCTCAAGCTTGGCGACATCAAGACCGGTTTCGCTGACGTGCCGGGTCAGGTTGACCGAGCCCAGGTTACACACCGCAATTTCGTCCTTGCTGGTGTTCAGGGTGATCTCGGTGCACAGGTTCGAGCTGTGCACGACACCGACGTGCTGCTGCGGGCTGCGCACGTTGCACGGGTCCTTGAAGGTGACCCACGGATGGCCGGTTTCGAACAACATGGACAGCATCTTGCGCCACAGGTTGATGGCCGGTACGCGCTTGAACAGTTTCAGGCTGCCGTCGCGGGTTTTGGCTTCGTATTCGAGATATTTTTTCTCGAAGTCCTGACCGTACAGGTCGTGCAGGTCCGGCACATTGTTCGGCGAGAACAGGGTCCATTCGCCTTCTTCCAGCACCCGCTTCATGAACAGGTCCGGAATCCAGTTGGCGGTGTTCATGTCGTGGGTACGACGACGGTCGTCACCGGTGTTCTTGCGCAGTTCGAGGAATTCCTCGATGTCCATGTGCCAGGTTTCCAGGTAAGCACAAACCGCGCCCTTGCGCTTGCCGCCCTGATTGACGGCGACGGCGGTGTCGTTGACCACTTTCAGGAACGGCACCACGCCCTGGGATTTGCCGTTGGTGCCCTTGATGTAAGCACCGAGGGCGCGCACCGGAGTCCAGTCGTTGCCGAGACCACCGGCAAACTTGGACAGCATGGCGTTGTCCTGGATGGCGCCGTAAATACCGTGCAGGTCGTCCGGTACCGTGGTCAGGTAGCAGGACGACAGCTGCGGACGCAGGGTGCCGGCGTTGAACAGGGTCGGCGTGGAAGCCATGTAGTCGAAGCTGGACAGCAGGTCGTAGAACTCGATGGCGCGTTCTTCACGATTTTGTTCGCGCACCGACAGGCCCATGGCGACGCGCATAAAGAAGCACTGCGGCAGTTCAATACGGGTGTCGTTGCTGTGCAGGAAGTAGCGGTCGTACAGGGTCTGCAGGCCGAGGTAGTTGAACTGCATGTCGCGGCTGCCTTTCAGGGCAGCGCCAAGCCTGGCCAGGTCGAAGCGGGCCAGCTCCGGGTCGAGCAGCTCCAGTTCCACGCCGCGCTGAATGTAGGCATGGAAGGCCTTGCTGTAGAGCGCTTCCATTTCCTGCTGGTCAGCCAGCCTGGCAACGCCAAGGAATTGCAGGGCTTCGGCGCGCAGGCTGTCCATCAGCAGGCGGGCGGTAACCTGCGAGTAGTTCGGCTCCTGCTCGATCATGGTTCGGGCGGTAATCACCATGGAGGTGTTGACGTCATTGATCGAGACGCCGTCGTACAGGTTCTTGAGAGTTTCATCGATGATCCTGTCGGGGTCGACATCGGCCAGACCGATGCAGGCCTCGCGGATCAGGTGCTCAAGACGGCCCATGTCGAGCGGCTGCACACTGCCATCTTCCATGGTCACGTTGATGTTCACTGCGCGGCTGCTGGCGGCCGGCTGGGTGGCGGCTTCGGCGGCACGCTTGCGCGACTGCTCTTCGCGATACAGCACGTAGGAACGGGCGACCTTGTGCTCGCCGGCGCGCATCAGCGCCAGTTCGACCTGGTCCTGCACCTCTTCTATATGGATGGTGCCACCGGAAACCATGCGGCGCTTGAAGATGGCGGTGACCTGATCCGCCAGACGGGCGACGGTGTCATGGATACGACTGGAAGCAGCAGCGTTACCACCCTCCACCGCCAGGAACGCCTTGGTGATGGCAACGATGATCTTGTCGTTGGTGTAGGGAACAACCTTGCCGTTGCGCTTGATCACGCGCAGCTGGCCCGGCGCGGTGGCGCTCAGGCTGCTCTCTTCAATGGCGCTGGACCCCGTCTGGGGTGCCGAACCGGTCTGGCTTTGGGTTTCCGTGTGCATGGCCCGTCTCCGTGATGTGTCTGTCGTGGTGTGTCTGTCTTGTTGGTGGTGCGTCTTGTCGTGGTTCGGCAACGGCTTCTATGCCCGGCCCGGTCAGGGGGCGGGCGGGTGAACAGCGCTGCTGTGATTAAGTCTGTTGCTGCGCATCGTCCCTGTGCTCCGTCGCCGTGGATGCCGACAACACAAGATATAGTGTTGTTGTCTTACCGAGCGTAGCCGTCCATTTACCCCGTTTTTGCCGAATCAGGCAGCGAAAGCTGCGATACGGTGGTGAGTCAGCGCTGGTTGAAAACCCAACATATGGGGGTGGTTGGCCTGATGGAGTACAAGTTATAGCGGTGCTGGCGGCATTGCAAGCCCTTGCAACAGAGGAAATGCTGTGGATAACCTGTGCGTCTCCTGCGGATCAGAGGGGAGAGCGGGAAAACACAATATCTGGTGTTTCAGTCTGGTGCAGACTGTTCCTTTAGGAAACATTCCGGCGCCAAAGCGGTGCCTTTTCAGGCAATCTTAACAAGGACACCACAGTATCCCGGTTGCCGGCCAAAGGGGGGATGCGTATAAAAGCCTCCATTGTGTCAACAGCGGTCGATTCTCAAGGAGAACAGTGTGGACAATGCTCCGCGGGTGATGATTGTCGAGGACGATGAGCGCCTCGCTACCTTGACCAGTGATTATCTCAGCGCCAACGGCCTGTCAGTGACCGTGGTCAGCAATGGTAATGAAGCGATCCGCCGGATTCCGGCAGAGCAGCCGGATATCGTCGTGCTCGACCTGATGCTGCCGGGAGCCGATGGCCTGGCGGTGTGCCGCGAAGTGCGTCGATATTATCGTAACCCGATCCTGATGCTGACTGCCCGTACCGATGACATGGACCAGGTTCTCGGTCTGGAGATGGGGGCGGACGATTATGTTGCCAAGCCGGTCAAGCCGCGCCTGCTGCTGGCCCGGGTGCGGGCGCTGCTGCGCCGGATCGAACCGGATGCGGAGAGCCCGCCGTCGCGGCTCCAGTTTGCTAATCTGGTGATCGATAACTCGGCCCGGGAAGTGATTCTCGATGGCCAGTCGGTGGAGATGACCAGTGCCGAGTACGATCTGCTCTGGTTGTTGGCGTCGCACGCCGGCAAGGTGCTGTCCCGGGAAACCATTTTCGAGCGGCTGCGCGGGATCCAGTACGACGGTCAGGATCGCTCCATTGACGTAAGGATTTCGCGGATACGGCCCAAGGTTGGCGATGATCCGGATAACCCGCGCCGGATCAAGACCGTGCGTTCCAAGGGCTATCTGTTTGTTGCCGACATCAATGCCGGCTGAGTGAGCGCCTCTTGAACAGTATTTTTTTGCGCATTTATGGCGGCATGCTTGCGGCGATCCTGTTGGTCGGGCTGCTTGCCTACGGCACCGTGCAGCTGATCAACAGCTACCGCGCCGACGTCTATCGCGAAAGCATGGCGCGCGGCACCTTCTATCTGATGGCGCGCGGCCTGCAGCGGCAGAAAACGCCGGAGGAACTGGAGCGCTGGCGTCAGGTGCTGGGCAGGTTGATGTCGGCGGAAATCAACCTGCGGGTGCCGGCGGAACTGAATCTGTCGGAAGACGAGCTGGCGCGTCTGGCGTCGGGGCGGGTGCTGATGCGGCTGGATGACAGCCAGGGGCAGGCCGATATTTATTTCCAGCTTCCCGGAGAACAGCGTTTTCTGACGACCCGGATGGAAAAAGTGTCCGAGCAGCAGGCGCGGGCAACGGCGCTGCTTATTCTTGATGAACTGTCGCAGTTTCCGAGCAGTCAGTGGGATATCGAGTTCGAGCGGATCCAGAGTCACTTTGGCTACCCGCTCAATCGGGTACCGTTCGACAAGCTGAATCTTGATCGTGAGCAGTTGTTACGGCTTGAGCGTCGGGAAGTGGTGCTGGCGATTGATGACAGTGCCAGTCGTGAGCAATCTTCGGTGCAGGTCTATGCGCCGATTGGCAGTACCGGACGGGTGCTGGTACTGGGGCCAATGCGTCTGTTCGAGCAGTACCCGGTACAAATGCTGATTATGGTCGGCGGTCTGGGTCTGCTTGCCATGGGGCTGGCCGCCTATCTGCTGGTGCGACCATTGCAGGCACGACTGTTCAATCTCGGGCTGGCGGTGGAACGTTTGGGACGGGGCGACCTGAATGCCCGGGCGGACGCCAGCAGTCAGGATGCAATCGGTCATCTGGCGGCAACCTTCAATGGCATGACCGCACATATTCGCCGGTTGATTGAATCGCAGCGGGAAATGACCCGGGCGGTGTCACATGAGCTGCGCACTCCGGTGGCCCGGTTGCGCTTCGGTCTGGAAATGCTGGTTGATATTGAAGAGATGAGCGAGCGCCGCAACAAGGCGGAGGCGATGGACCGCGATATCGACCAGCTTGACGAGCTGATTGATGAGATTCTCACCTTTGCCCGTCTTGAAGAAGGCAGTCCGGCAATTGATTTTTCCCGGGTCAGTATGCCGGCCCTGCTTGAGCGGCTATGCGAAGAGCTTCTGCCAATCAGCGGCGGAATCGACATCGAGATTGACGAGGCGGCGTTGGCGGCGCTGGCACCGGAGGATATGCACGTTTCCGGTAGCGAACGCTACTTGCATCGGGTGCTGCAGAATCTGGTGACCAATGCGCTGCGCTATGCCGCCAGCAAGGTTGTGCTGCGTTATCGCTCTGATGGCGAGCTGGCGGTGCTGGAGGTAGAGGATGATGGCCCCGGTATTCCGGAGTCGGACCGCGAGCGGATTTTCAAACCCTTTGCCCGTCTTGATGAAAGTCGGCAGCGCAAGAGCGGTGGTTATGGCCTTGGCCTGTCGATTGTCCAGCGTATTGCCGAGTGGCATGGTGGCCGGGTGTCGGTGCACAGGGGAGAGTCGGGAGGAGCCCTGTTCCGGATGACCTGGCCGCGCCAGCATCGGGTTGGATCCCATGTGCTGGGCCAGGCCGATAACAACCTGTAACAGCCTTCTGACAAAGCATCTACAGACAGGGCCGGTGGCCGCAGCGATACTGGCCCGGTAGCGATAAGAAGTAACCCTGACTCCTTGATGTGACCATTAAAAGCCCGCCCCGCACCGGCGGGCTTTCTTTTTCGGCGTATTCCCGCTTGATTGCTGTCCTTATGTACAGTAATCTGCCTGTCCCGGTGAGCACACAGCCCAGCTTCCCACTGCGACCACCACCCGGCTGACTGTGACTGATCTCCCCTTGCGCCACGGAAGGTGCTGCTCCCGGGCCTGTTAAATGCTTTTGGGCAGCTACGCCCGCCCCCGGTCCACAGCCCCGTCGCTTTGCGTTACTCTTGCCGGCTTTAATTGCTCGACACACGGTGTGCGGGCGGCCTTTTTCAGGGAGAGTTCCATGTCGTCTTGCCTTCTCGCCATTGATCAGGGCACTACCAGTTCCCGCGCCATTCTGTTTGATCATCAGGGACGGCGGCTGGCCCAGACCCAGCGCGAGTTCCGGCAGTACTATCCGGAAGATGGCTGGGTTGAACATGACGCCAGCCAGATCTGGCAGGACTGTCTGCGGCTGTGTCGTGAGGTGCTCAAGGAGGCCGGTGTCGAAGCCGCTGCAGTGGCTGCAATCGGCATCACCAACCAGCGCGAGACCACGGTGCTGTGGGATCGTGCTACCGGCACGCCGCTGGCGCCGGCGATCGTCTGGCAGGACCGCCGTACCGCTGATCGGTGCGCCGAGCTTAAGGCTGCCGGTCATGAGCAGCTGGTCCAGCGGCGTACCGGCTTGCTGCTGGATCCCTATTTTTCTGCCACCAAGCTGGCCTGGTTACTGGATCAGGTGCCCGGCGCCCGGGCCCGGGCCGAGGCCGGCGAGTTGGCCTTTGGCACCATCGACAGCTGGCTGCTGTGGAACCTGACCGGTGGTCAGGTGCATGCCACTGACGCCACCAATGCCTCTCGCACCCTGTTGTTTGATATCCACCGTCAGTGCTGGGATGACGAGCTGCTCGCTCTCTTCCGTGTCCCTGCCGCGCTGCTGCCGGATGTGCGTGACTGTGCCGCCGACTATGGCCGGACTGACCCGTCGCTGTTCGGCTCGCCGATTGCTATCGCCGGGATTGCCGGCGACCAGCAAGCGGCGCTGATTGGTCAGGCCTGTTTCAGCCCGGGCATGGTGAAAAGCACCTATGGCACCGGCTGCTTTATGGTGCTGAATACCGGCGAGCAGGCGGTGCAGTCACGCAATCGTTTGCTGACCACGGTTGGCTATCGACTGAACGGCAAAACCACTTATGCGCTGGAAGGCTCCATTTTCGTTGCCGGGGCGGCGATCCAGTGGCTGCGTGACGGTTTGCGCCTGATCAACCATGCCAGCGAAACGGAAGCGCTGGCGCGCAGTGTTGGTAGTGGCAAGGGTGTTTATCTGGTGCCGGCCTTTACCGGCATGGGCGCGCCCTGGTGGGACCCGCATGCCCGCGGCGCGCTGCTCGGCCTGACGCGTGACACCGGTATTGCCGAGGTGGTGACCGCAGGTCTGGAGTCGGTCTGTTATCAGAGCCTGGATCTGCTTGAGGCGATGGCTGCAGATGCAGACGCGCGGCCGACGGCGCTGCGGGTAGACGGTGGCATGGTGGTCAACAACTGGTTGACCCAGACGCTGGCCGACATCCTCGGTATCCGGGTCGACCGACCGGTGGTGACCGAGACAACGGCGCTGGGGGCGGCCTATCTGGCAGGAATTCAGGTGGGGCTGTTTGCCTCGCTGGAGGAGGTGGCGGCCCAGTGGCAATGTGAGCGCAGCTTCCGGCCAGCGCTGGACGAGAGCGCCCGGCAGGCTCGTCATGCCGGCTGGCGGCGAGCGGTGGCACGGGTCTGCGAGGGTGTGAAGGAAGGGTGATGTCGGGCCGATATTGCGGATAAACGGTCGATTGGGTCAGACGGATGTTGTGACCTGGATCACGCTATGTAATAAGATGGCACTACCTAAAGTAGTAATGCTTTAGTAGTAGATTCAGGCTGATGTGAGGCTCGTACCATGCAAGGGACCATGGAACATAACAGCATAGAATTCAGCGCCCGCCCGTGGCGACTGGTGGCTACGGCCCTGCTCGGGGCGCTGGCGCATACCGCTGTCTGCTGGATTGCCTTGCAGCTGGATTTCTTTCGTGGTTCCACGGCGGCGTTCAACCAGCTTTTCTCGCTGATCTGGCTGGGCCATGGGGCTATTGCGCTGGTACTGCTCAGTGGACTGAACCGGCGCCTGCCGGATCCCTCGATGTCGTTGCCGGTGGTGCTCTGGTCGACGCTAGGGTTACTGGTGTCCGCTTATTTTGTCGATCAGGTACGGTTGTGCGTGATGGTGCTGTTTTTCGCCATTTTACAAACGGGCGTGTTTCGCCTGACCTTTGCCCGCTTCCTTGCGGTCAGCACATTTTGCGTGGTCGGCTATGGGCTGATTATCTGGCGGGTGGCGGCGTTGTTTCCCGAGGCCATTGATGTCGCTGCGGAAATGATCCAGTGGTCCGCCTTTACCCTGATTACCGTCGGTGCGGTGCTGGTGGCCAATGAAATTTCCAGTATTCGTCATCAGCTGATCGAGCGTAATGGCCAGTTGACCCAGATCGTCGACCGGATTCAGGACATGGCAATCCGCGATGAGCTGACCGGTATGTATAACCGCCGTCATGCTACCGAAAGGCTCAGCAAGATTCGCGAGATGGCCAACCGTAATGCATTCGGTTTTATGGTGCTCTATATCGATCTGGATCATTTCAAGCGGGTCAATGATAACCATGGTCATCATGTCGGTGATGAGGTGCTGAGGGAGTTTTCCGGCATGGTCCGTGGCGCCCTTAGTGGCCGTGATTTTGCCGCCCGTCTTGGTGGTGAGGAGTTTCTTGTCGTACTGGTGAAGACTGATCGTGGTCAGGGACTGGCGATGGCGGAAAGGCTGCGTGAGGAGGTGTCCGCGCTGAATTTTCCTTCCGCGCCTGGTTTGAAGATGAGCGCGTCGCTTGGGGTGGCGGAGTTTAGTCATGGCGAAACGACGGATCAGCTGCTGGCCCGGGCCGATGCGGCGTTGTATCGTGCCAAGCACGGTGGACGCAATCGCGTCTGCATGGCCATGGAGGAGCCGGCATGATTGCTGATCTGGAGCATGCCCGACGGCTGGCAGTGAACGAGCAACGACTTGCCCGTCGGCATGTCAATCTTGCGCTGGCCGCCAGTGTGGTGCATACCGCGATCTGTGCATTTTATATGTGGGGTGGTTATTTCTCCGCCTCGTTGCCCGTTTTTTCAGGCCTGTTTGCGGTGATTTGGCTGGGTAATATTGCGCTGCTGACTCTGGTACGCAGTGGTGTCACCCGCCATCGCCCTGACCCGAGCCTGTCACTCTGGGTTGCGCTATGGCTGACCACGGGATTTCTGATCAGCAGTTATTTTGTTGAGACGCCGGAACAGAGCGCTGTATTCGGTGAGGTGTCCACGGACGGTTTCCGGATCAGCGTTATGATGGTGTTTTTTGCTGCCATGTTGCTGGCTTCTTTCCGCCTCAATTTCTGGAAACTGATGGCGCTGGCATTGTATGCCTCCGGTGGCTATGCGCTGGTGCTGCTGGTGGCGTTTGCTGACCACGGTGTGCGTTTGAATTTTACCGTGGAGTGGCTGCAGTGGCTGATCTTCTCGGTCACCGCAGCGGCGTTTTGTGTTACTGGCGCCGGTATCAATGCCCTGCGCAGTCGCCTGTCGGGCAAGAATGAAGAGCTTGGCAAGGCGCTCGAGCAGGTTCGTGAAATGGCAATCCGCGATGAACTGACCGGCCTGTTCAATCGTCGGCACATCATGGAAATTCTCCAGCAGCAGCAAGCGCTGGCGGATTCCGGCGATTATCGTTTCTGTCTGTGCTATCTGGATCTTGATCACTTCAAACCGATCAACGATACCTACGGCCACGGTGTCGGCGATCAGGTGCTGCGCCGTTTTGCCCGGTTGGTTCATGACTCGTTACGCGATGCCGATTATACCGGTCGGCTGGGTGGCGAGGAATTTGTACTGGTGCTGAGCCACACCGGTCTGGAGGAAGCGTGGGAGGTGGCCGAGAGGTTCCGGGCGCGCTTGCAAGAGCAGAGCTTTAGTGACTTGCACGAAGATCTGAAGGTTACCGTGTCCATCGGTGTGTCGGAATATCGTATGGGTGAGCATATTGATGACGCCATCAACCGTGCTGACGCTTGTCTGTATCGGGCCAAGGAAAGTGGTCGCAACCGGGTGATCGGTGAAACGCATATGGACAGCGTGGCGAACGGGTAAGGCTCACCATTGCTGCGGCACTCGCCGCAGTTTCTCCAGCGAATAGCCCTGTTGTTGCAGAAAGGCCAGCATCGACTGATAGGTGCTGTCGTCGATCTGTGGTGTGCGTGCCATGATCCAGGCGTAATCACGCTTTTCCCGGCCGATAATGGTGGTCTGGTAGTTTTCATCAAGCCAGACGATGCGAAAGTCCGCCTTGAATGGCCAGAGGAACTGCATTTTCCACACCGCATTGGAGGGATCCTCTGTTACCCAGGCGGTTGGCGTGTAGCGCTTTTGTTCACCGTCGGCACCACCCTTGCGGAAGGTGAAGGTGGTAGTGATGGAGCCGTCCTCGTTCAGATCATAGCGCTCGATGCCATTCCAGGCCTGTTTTTCCGGCGGCAGTGGAATATGGGCAATGACATACCAGTCGCCCATGAAGCGGGGGATATCTACCGGCCCGGCTAGTGCAATCGGCGCCAGGTGTTGACTCTGACAGCCAGCCAGATTGATGAGGACGAGCAGAGTAAGCAGGGTGCGCAACACAGTTCACCGTGATCAGACGACAACAGGGTTGAAATCTTGAACGAGCATGGAGCAATAGCGGGTGAAGAGCGGGGAAGATGGCAAAAGAAACCCCGCCGGAGCGGGGTTTCGATCGGGTCGGTGTGACCGGGTTGCTTACATCATGCCGCCCATGCCACCCATGCCGCCCATGTCCGGCATGCCGCCGCCAGCGCCTTTCGGCTCCGGCTTGTCAGCTACCATGGCTTCGGTGGTGATCATCAGGCCGGCAATGGACGCCGCTGCCTGCAGGGCAGTGCGGGTGACCTTGGCCGGGTCGATGATGCCCAGTTCGAGCATGTCGCCATATTCGCCGTTGGCGGCGTTGAAGCCGTAGTTGCCCTTGCCGCTTTTCACGGTTTGCACAACCACAGAGGCTTCGGCGCCGGCGTTGGCAGAGATCTGCCGCAGCGGTGCTTCCAGAGCGCGGGTGGTCAGAGCGATACCGACGTTCTGGTCTTCGTTGTCGACCTTGAGCTTGCCCATGTTGGCCAGCGCGCGCACCAGCGCAACACCGCCGCCAGGTACCACGCCTTCTTCGATAGCTGCACGGGTAGCATGCAGGGCATCGTCAACGCGGGCTTTCTTCTCTTTCATCGCCACTTCAGTAGCTGCGCCAACCTTGATCACGGCAACACCGCCGGCCAGTTTGGCAACGCGCTCTTGCAGCTTCTCGCGGTCGTAATCGGAAGTGGACTTCTCGATTTCAGCGCGGATCTGCTCGACACGGGCCTTGATGTCTTCCGCTTTGCCAGCGCCGCCAACGATAGTGGTGTTTTCCTTGTCGATGTTGATCTTTTCGGCAGTGCCCAGATCAGCCAGTGATGCATTTTCCAGGCTCAGGCCCACTTCTTCGGAGATCACGGTGGCGCCGGAGAGGATGGCGATATCCTGCAGCATGGCCTTGCGACGGTCGCCGAAGCCCGGTGCTTTTACTGCGGAGCACTTGATGATGCCGCGCATGTTATTGACCACCAGCGTGGCCAGTGCTTCGCCTTCCACATCTTCTGCGATGATCAGCAGTGGCTTGCCGGATTTGGCCACTGCTTCCAGCACCGGCAGCAGTTCGCGGATGTTGGAGATTTTCTTGTCCACCAGCAGGATATGCGGGTGCTCAAGCTCCACCGCCATCTTTTCCTGATTGTTGATGAAGTATGGTGACAGGTAGCCGCGGTCGAACTGCATGCCCTCAACCACTTCCAGCTCGTCCTGCAGGCCGCGGCCTTCTTCTACCGTGATGACACCGTCGGTGGTGTACTTGCCGTCACGATGCGATACACGCTCCATGGCATCAGCAATGATCTTGCCGACGCTGGCGTCGCTGTTGGCGGAGATGGTGGCAACCTGTTCAATCGCCTTGCGGTCTTTCACCGGAGTGGCCAGTTTCTTGAGCTCTTCAACGACGGCTTCCACCGCCTTGTCGATGCCGCGCTTCAGGTCCATCGGGTTCATGCCGGCGGTGACTGACTTCAGGCCTTCGGTGACGATGGCCTGGGCCAGAACGGTGGCGGTGGTGGTGCCGTCACCGGCTTCGTCGTTGGCCTTGGAAGCGACTTCCTTGACCATCTGTGCGCCCATGTTCTCGAACTTGTCTTCCAGTTCGATTTCTTTTGCCACGGTAACGCCGTCTTTGGTGATCAGCGGCGCACCGAAAGATTTCTCCAGCACCACGTGACGGCCTTTCGGGCCGAGGGTGACTTTTACTGCGTCAGCGAGAATATTGACGCCGCGCAGCATACGGGTGCGGCCTTCGTCACGAAAAATTACTTCTTTAGCCATGGTCGTTATCCCCTGGTTGATCGGTTTGCGAGATGGTGGATCAGCCTTCAATCACGGCGAGAATTTCGTTCTCGCTCATGATCAGGAGTTCTTCACCATCGACCTTCACGGTGCTGCCGGCGTATTGTCCGAAGATCACTTTGTCACCGACTTTGACGTCTATCGGGCGCAATTCGCCCTTCTCGTTGACCTTGCCTTTACCGGCGGCCACGACTTCACCGCGGCTCGGTTTCTCGGCGGCGGAACCCGGCAGAACGATGCCGCCGGCGGTTTTGGTTTCTTCCTCCTGACGGCGTACCAGCACGCGATCGTGCAAAGGACGGATGTTCATTGTTGTCTGTCTCCTTGTTGAGGTTTCGCAACTTGGAACCGGCGGGGGTGATAGGTCCACCGGTTGGTCGGGTTAGCACTCAGGGCTGCTGAGCGCTAGCACTCGACCTTGGCGAGTGCTAATCATAGTGCCCGGGGTGGCCGAGTCAATGGCTGTCGCTCGCCAGTGGTGGCCTTTGTGGGGGTGGTTGTGACTGTTTCAAGGGGTGGTTGTTTGAGTCAGGCAGTGAACGTCTCCGGTCAGAGGGTGTGTTACGGGTTGCCGGGACACGCCGTGAACCCGTCCCTGGGGGCTTGCGTTCGGCATCCATGCCTCACACAGTCCCGCCACCCCATGACACACACTCTCGCCTGACATCCTGCTTCTATTCGGGCATTTCAGTTGATCACAAGTAGCGCCATGCGAGGCC
>JBECKT010000179.1:0-15505 GCA_040235405.1 Alcanivoracaceae bacterium | reverse complement strand
AACGCACGCCCAGGCCGCCGCCCAGATCAAGGTGACGGATTGGAATACCTTTCGCCTGCAAGCGATCCACCAGATCCAGTACCCGCTTCAGGGCATCTTCAAACGGCGTCAGTTTGGTCAGCTGGCTACCAATGTGGCAGTCCACGCCAATCACTTCGATATGCGGCAGATCGGCAGCGTGCTGGTACAGCGACGGTGCTTCCTCGATATCAACACCGAACTTGTTTTCCTTCAGGCCGGTAGAAATATACGGGTGCGTCTGGGCATCGACATCCGGGTTAACACGAATAGCGATGCGGGCAACCTTGTCCTGCTCGCCGGCTACCAGATTCAGCAGCTCCAGTTCGGCAGCGGATTCGACATTGAAGCAGTGAATGTCCGCTTTCAGCGCCAGCTCCATCTCGTCTGCGGTTTTGCCAACGCCGGAAAACACGATCTTGTGCGGATCACCGCCAGCACGCAGTACCCGGGTCAGCTCGCCACCGGAAACAATGTCAAAGCCGGCGCCGAGCCGGGCCAGCACATCCAGCACGGCGATGTTGGAATTGGCCTTTACCGCATAGCAGACCTGATGCGGGTGCTCGCCAAAGGCTTCATCAAAAGCACGAAAATGTCGCTCCAGCGTAGCTCGCGAATACACATACAACGGCGTACCAAAGCGTTCGGCCAGGTCAGCGACGGCGATCTCTTCGGCGAACAGTGCGCCGTCACGATACTGGAAATGATCCATGGTTCAGGGCCCGGTGGTGGCGTCGGAGTTTTCGTTGTTGTCCTTGTCGGTGCTTTTTGCCGGTGCCTGTTTCTCCGGCTTGGCATTTTCCGACTTGGCACTCTCCGGCTTGGGAAAGTACAACGCGCCACTCTGACCGCAGGCGGTCAGCATCAGGCTCAGCAGGGCGGCAGTCAGCAGGCGCACGGCATATTCCTCAGCGGAGTTGGTACAAGCAGGTTGCAGTTCATCAGGGCAACAATCAGGGCGAAGAGTATAGCGGGTTGCGCGCCTGGCGTCGTCTGACGCTGTCCATGACCGGGAATAGTGACATTGGCTCGGCTGCCGCCACTGAACAGGCAGCCGGCGGGGTGGGGCTTTACCCGGACCCGGATGGAGCGGACCAAATCCTGAGCACCGAGGCAGAGCGACGGTTCCTTAATCAGGCGTATCGGTACCTGCTGGCAGCGGAAACTGCTCAGCGGCCATGGCCGGCATCCAGATGCGGCCACCACTGCGCGGAGTGCCCGGCATCCAGTGCCAGCAGGTCGCCGAACTGCAGCAGCACGGATTCAGTTTGTGTCGGCCGCAGGAAAATCCAGTCGTCGACATTTATATGCTGAGCGGCAGAGCCGTTCAGCATCATCTGGTTCGAGCTGCTGCCGTACAGGGTGTTTTCGCTCAGACCGGCCGGCGACTCCGGTTTCGCCATCCACCTGCCGCCGTAGATGAACAGTGTGGTGGTCCGGTTCGGGTCCCAGCTTTGCCACAGGCTGCCGATCGGCAACGGCCCGGGCAGGGCCAGGCCATAGAGTTTTTTCAGTACTGGCGTGGCAATAAAGGCGGCCGGTTCGAAATCGCCGAGCAGCGGTAAATCAAAATCGGTCGGTTTGAGCAGGCAGGAGCCGGCAGAGACTTCGTTCAGTGGCGAGCTCTCATCGTGCAGCCGGATGGTCGGGCTGCCGGCGCCATTCAGCACCAGATCCTCGCGCCAGAGGTCACTGTGCTGATTGAGAATGCGATCAACAAATGACCGGTAAACCGCATTGGATTTCCGCAGCGAGGTTTCCGTACTCTCGATAAAGCCGGGCAGCTTGCCGACATGGGCGTCGTAGCCCATCAGCCCGGCCAACTGAAGCTGTTGCGGGTGCTGGCGGATCATGTCGAGCAGGGCATCAATATCCCCGGCTTTCTGCAGGCCACCACGATGCAGGCCGACATCAATCTCGATGCTGATGCGAAAACGTTCCTGCAGCGACTCGGCCAGCGCCAGATACTGTTCAAGCCGTGGCAGGCTGTCGATCAGCCATTGCACCTGTGCGGCGGGATCAAAGCCGTTGGTGCGATCCAGCTCGCGATAGAACTGTGCCGCGGCGGCAACCGGCATTGGTTTGCCAAGCAGCAGATCAGCCTTCGATTCGGCCGCCGCCAGTGCATTCATAAATGGCTGCTGAAACACCATCAGCCGATTCGACCCGGTCAGCGCCATCACTTCACGGATCAGCGCCGGTGATGGCAATGATTTGGCGACAATCCGGAAGGCCTTGCCCTGTGGCAGGTTGTCGATCAGACGCTCACAGTTCTGCCGCAGCCGCGCGCGATCAATCACCAGTAACGGCCGGCCAGTACCAAGCGATTGCAAGGTGTTCTGCAGGTTGCAGAAATAATCATCATGCGGCGCGCCGCGATCACCCGGCTTCAGCCACCAGGCGCCCAGACCCACTGCGGCAGCACCGATCAGAAACTGACGGCGCTTCATGCTGCATTCTCGCCAAGAATATGGCGCAGATGCGCATTCAGCAGCTTGCCTTGCGGATCAAGCTGGCGGCGCAGCTCGCGGAATTTTTCAAAGCCGGGATGGACATTGGCAAGGCCGGCGGCGTCCATGGTGTGCAGCTTGCCCCAGTGCGGTCGGCCCTCATAACGTTGCATGATCGGTTCCACCGCATTGAACAGGGTGTGGTATTCCTGCCGGTGATACTGATGCACCGAAAGTGAAGCACCGGGGCGGTTGCTGAACATGCCGATCAGGCTGTTGTCGGCAGCGCTGTGGCGGAACTCGATCGGGAAAAATACATTCATCCGGTCGTCGCGGATTCTGGCACAGACTTCTTCCAGGCACGCCAGGCCTTTATCCAGCGGGACCGTGTATTCCATTTCATTGAACGGCACGCTGCGCTTTTGCGCATAGATCACATGGGCCGGGCCACGCCGGATTTCCTCTTCGACAAGGAACGTCACCGCTTTCTGGATCGCCGGAATCAGCCAGGGTGCCTTCATGGATATATCGCAGGCCATCTCGAGAATGTCGTTACTGTCCGCTTCTTTCAGTGGCGTGTCCGGTTCATCGGTGATACGGGTGATCTTCACTATGGCAGTCTGGCCGCGCGGGAAAGCGAAGAATTCCAGATTGCGCACCTTGTCATGCTCGCGCTCCATCAGGTCCATGGCATCGCGCAAGCCCAGCACCCGGGTTTCGTCCTGCAGCCGATAGGCCGGAACATTTTTGAATGTCAGCTCGGTGACGATCCCCAGCGCACCGAGTGACGCGCAGGCGGCGCGGAACAGATCGCCATCGGCGTCGCTTAACTCGAGTATTTCGCCATCGGCCGTCATCAAGCGCATGTCGGCTACCATGCCGGACAGGCTTGGCAGTGAAGTGCCGGTGCCGTGAGTAGAGGTAGCGACTGCTCCGGCCAGCGACTGCAGGTTGATATCCGGCTCGTTCATGAAGCTCTGGCCGATTTCCCGGTTTTGCGCGCTGGCCATGGCGATGCGGGTGCCGGGGCCGAAGCTGGCAGTGAGCGCGTCCGGGTTATGCCGGCGTATGCCGCTCATGCCTTCAAGGGAGATCAGGGTGTGGTCGGTGGGTACCAGGCCGCTAAAGGAATGGCTGGCGCCGTAGACACGCACGGTGCCGGCCGCCGCTTTCAGAATCTGCCGCAGGGCGTCCTCGTCCATCGGGAAATGCATAGCCTCGGGATGGGCCACCTGATTGCCGGACCAGTTCTGCCAGCGCAGCGTGCTGCCGGCATTGGCCAGCAGCCGGCCGGGCAGGGCCATGGCGCCGGCGCCCAGCATCATAACGTTGAGTAGCGCCCGTCGCTGCAGATTGATCGCCATCATTATCGGCAAACCCTCGCATCCGTATGGCACTACCGTACCACAATGATTGCCGCTGACCAGTTGTCTGTTCAGGCCAGTTCCCGAGTCACGGCTGAGGATCACCTGTTACGGTCTCCTGAGAGGATAGTCCGAGCAGGGTTGCGCAAAATTTTCCGGCGACAGCGGTCATAAATGTTGTCATCAAACTGCATTCTTACCGACATAAATATGCCGCGGTTTTTTAATCGTCTTGCCTCCGTTCGGTCACACGGACTTTCTAACCTCGTTTGACGCCATGAAGGCGCTATTTCATTACTGATGTCTGTTCGAGGAAACGTCATGACTATTCAGGAAAATATTGATCAGCAGCTGATTGATAGCGGCAGTGAGCCAATGTCCAATCTGTCGTCCAATGCCCATATGGCGGATATTATTCAGGCCCGGTTTTCACGCCGCACCATTCTGCAGGGGTCACTCGGTGCCGCAGCGGTGGGCTTCCTTGGCGCCAGCCTGAGTGGCTGTGGTGGCGACTCCAACAGCGGCAATGCCGGTGGCCCGTTGGCCGCGCCGCGACTCGGTTTTGACGCGATTCCGATTTCCCGCGCCGACACCATCACCCTGCCGGCAGGTTATCAGTGGGCGCCGCTGGTTCCATGGGGTACGCCGATTCTCGGCAGCTTCCCGGCATTCCGTGATGACGGCATGAACACCGGTGCCGAGCAGTTGCAGCAGGTTGGCTCGAATCATGACGGCATGCATTTCTTCCCGATCAATGGCGCCTCCGATCATGGCATTCTGGTGTTTAACCATGAGTACATTGATTCGGATGTCTTCCACGCCAATGGCGCCACCCCGGCGCCGCGCCCGCAGGATGAGGTGCTCAAGGAAATGGCGGCCCATGGAGTGTCGGTTGTCGAAGTCCGTCGCAGTGTTGCCGGTGGATCTAACTGGGAAGTAGTGGCTGGCGTATATAACCGCCGTGTAACTGCGCTGACTGAAATGGAAATGCGTGGCCCGGTGCGTGGCAATGACAAGATCAAGACAAAGTTCAGCCCGACCGGCGCCCTGACCCGCGGGACTCTGAACAACTGCGCGCATGGTTACACCCCGTGGAATACCTACCTGACCTGTGAAGAAAACTGGTCCGGTTACTTCCGCAACTCCACCGATGATTCTGCCAGCCGTCCGCGTGAGCAGCGTCGTTATGGTGTGCCGCATTCCGGCCAGACCAGCCGTTACGACTGGGAAACTGCAACACCGGCACTGGGTAATGACCTGAGCGTGCGTTTCGACTGCGGTTCAATCGAGGCCTCGGCTGCAGAGGATTACCGTAACGAACCGAACACCATGGGCTGGATCGTCGAGATCGATCCGTTTGATCCGTTCTCCACGCCGAAGAAGCGCACCACCATGGGCCGCTTCGGTCACGAAGGTATTGTTTTCGCGGCGCCGGTGGCGGGTGAGCCGGTGGTGTTTTACTCCGGAGATGACGCTCGCAATGAATATATCTACAAGTTCGTCAGCAAGAACGTCTACCAGCCCGGCCTGCGCGGCGATGACTTGCTCGACGAGGGCGTGCTGTATGTGGCGAAGTTCAACAGTGATGGCAGCGGCGAATGGTTGCCGCTGGACCTGACCGACCCGGATTTTGCTGCTGCTGTTACCGCGGCCAACGGCACCACGGTCAGTGGCATTCTGTTCGATGGCTTTGCCAATCAGGGCGATGTCCTGTTGAACACCCGTCTGGCGGCTGACATTGCCGGTGCTACCAAGATGGATCGTCCGGAGTGGGGCGCAGTTTGCCCGCGAACTGGCATGGTCTACTTCGCGCTCACCAACAATTCCACCCGCACCGTCACCGATGAAGCCAATCCGCGAGCCAGCAATACCACTGGCCATATCATTCGCTGGCTGGAAGATGGCAGCTCCGCAGCCACCTCGTTCCAGTGGGATATCTTTGCGCTCGCCGGCGGCACCAGCGGCTCGATGGCAGGTGCAATCTTCCCGGGCGATGCTTCGGAAGCTGCGTTGACCGAAGACAACATCTTCGCCAGCCCGGATGGCATCTGGTTCGATGATGCAGGCGTGTTGTGGATCCAGACCGACATGTCCGGTTCACAGCAGGCAGGTACCGGTCCGGATGGCGACTTCGGTAACAACCAGATGCTCGCCGCCGAAACCGATACCGGTGTGATCAAGCGCTTCCTGGTCGGGCCGAAGGATTGTGAAGTGACTGGCGTAGTGATGTCCCCGGATCGCAAGACCATGTTCGTCAACATCCAGCACCCGGGTGATCGTTCTGATCCGGGTCAGTTCACTTCCAACTTCCCCGCCAATGACGGTGTCAGCCGGCCGCGTTCCTCGACGGTGGTGATCACCCGTACCGATGGTGGCGTTATCGGTCTCTGATGTGGCTCATGCCCCTGATATTTGCCCGGCCTCGCGCCGGGCTTTTTTTTGCGTAAATTTGGCCGGCTATCGGCCTGCTGCCCGGTAGGAGCGGCCGACCGGCCGCGAAGCTTTTCGCCGTCGGTCGACGGCTCCTACGACACATCTCTCCGGAGCGGCCACCTCTTTCGTAGGAGCGGCCGACCGGCCGCGATAATCTTTCGCCGTCGATCGACGGCTCCTACAGATATTTTTAGCCGGGCAGCTGGCCACGCTGGAACAGCGAGAGCAGATCCATGCTGACTGCCAGTACCACATGAACAAACACGCCGCCCCAGATCGAACGGCTGAGGCTCGCCAGCAAACAAAGGATCAAGCCGAACGCCAGTGAGCCGGCGCATTCCAGAAACGGTTTCGGCAGATGAATGGTGAGATAAACCAGGCTCGACACATAGATCGAGGCAATGCCGAGAGATGGTTGCAATCCACGCAGCAGAAAGCCGCGGTAGAAAAACTCGATGCAGAAAAACTGCAGCACATAGATCAGCTCCCACAGCAGCAGATCCGTCCAGCTGCGGCCGGCGAGGTGATAGAACGGGTAAGTGTTCAGAAACGTGCTGTTGAAGGATGCCAGTATCGCCATGCCGGCCATCACGCCGCCAAAAATGGCGTAGTAGCGCCAGTGGCGCAATACCTCATTCAGGCGCAGGCCATATTCCAGCGGCGATTCGCGCAGCAGTAACCTGATGGCCAGCATCGGCAGCAGCACATAGCCGATCAGTAACCACATCGCCCACCAGGCCTGGCTCAGTAATGCCACCCAGTGAGACTGGCGCAGCCAGCGAAACCAGGGCGTAGCAGACTGATCGGTGAAGTTGGCAAACCACTGCAGCCCGTCCGTCAGGCTGGTCTGAATGGCCAGATAGTGATTGATGATCAGGGCGACAGAGGTGACCACGGCAACAATCAGCATGCGCCGATGATCGACCGAATCTGGCAGTGGTTGTTGCAGCAGGGTGCGAATGGGCGTCAGAAAGCCGGAAGCCACGGTTCAGTCCTTGGGCGGGGCAAACCTGGCCAGTTGTTCCGGCGTTGCTTCGCTCTGGTATTTCGCTTTCCACTGGTCATAGGGCATGCCGTAAACGATTTCCCGGGCCTTAGCCTGATCCATCTTTACGCCTTGCTCGTCGGCAGCGGCGACATACCACTTGGCCAGACAGTTGCGGCAGAAACCGGCCAGATTCATCAGCTCGATATTCTGCACATCCTTGCGGCTGTCCAGATGCGCAAGCAGGCGGCGGAATACGGCGGCCTCGATGGCGGTGCTGTCAGTCATGCTGCCCCCTGAAGAGTGGCGGTGAATCTGCAGGAGCCGTCGACCGACGGCGAAACTCTTTTCGCGGCTGATCAGCCGCTCCTTCGGGTGTGAAAACGAAAGGGCCGGCAAAGGCCGGCCCGGATCGTGTTACTTGCGTTTCATTGAGTCGAAGAACTCGGCATTGGTCTTGGTCTGCTTGAGACGGTCGATCAGAAATTCGATCGCGCCGATCTCGTCCATCGGGTGCAGTACCTTGCGCAGAATCCACATGTTCTTCAGTTCGTCCTCGCTGACCAGGCGCTCTTCGCGACGGGTGCCGGACTTCTTGATGTTGATGGCCGGGAACACGCGCTTCTCGGATACCTTGCGGTCGAGATGCAGTTCCATGTTGCCGGTGCCCTTGAATTCTTCAAAGATCACTTCGTCCATCTTCGAGCCGGTTTCTACCAGCGCGGTGGCGAGAATGGTCAGTGAACCGCCTTCCTCGATATTCCGGGCGGCACCGAAGAAGCGCTTCGGTTTTTCCAGGGCATGGGCATCAACACCACCGGTCAGTACCTTGCCGGAGCTTGGCTGCACGGTGTTGTAGGCGCGCGCCAGACGGGTCACGGAATCGAGCAGGATAATTACATCCTTCTTGTGCTCGACCAGACGCTTGGCTTTCTCGATCACCATCTCGGCAACCTGCACGTGGCGGGCCGGCGGTTCATCGAAGGTGGAGGCAACCACTTCGCCGCGCACGGTGCGCGACATTTCGGTGACTTCTTCCGGACGCTCGTCAATCAGCAGCACGATCATGTGTGCTTCCGGATTGTTGCGGGCGATGGAGTGGGCAATCTGCTGCAGCAGCATGGTTTTACCGGCCTTCGGCGGTGCCACGATCAGGCCACGCTGGCCCTTGCCGATTGGTGCCACCAGGTCGATGACCCGGGCGGTAATGTCTTCGGTGGCGCCGTTGCCCAGTTCCATCACCATGCGCTCGGTCGGGAACAGCGGCGTCAGGTTTTCGAACAGGATCTTGTTCTTGGCGTTTTCCGGGCGATCAAAGTTGATCTCGTCAACCTTGAGCAGGGCGAAATAGCGCTCGCCCTCTTTCGGCGGGCGAATCTTGCCGTTGATGCTGTCGCCGGTTCGCAGGTTGAAGCGGCGAATCTGGCTCGGGGAAACGTAGATATCATCCGGGCCGGCGAGATAGGAGCCTTCGGAGCTGCGCAGGAAACCGAAACCGTCCTGCAGAATTTCCAGCACCCCGTCTCCGGAGATGTCGTCACCGTTTCTGGCGACTTTTTTCAGGATGGAGAAGATCACATCCTGCTTTCGGGTGCGAGCCATGTTCTCGAGGCCCGCCTGCTTGGCGATTTCAATCAGTTCACTGATCGGCTTTTTCTTGAGTTCGGACAGATTCATGGGTGTATGGTCGGGTTCCGGAAATTAACAGGGCTTGCACCGGGGAGGCGCAGGATCAGGGTTTTCGCAAGGGAAAACGGGCTCGGCGAGGGGCCGAAAAATCCAAGGGAGCGTGTAACGCCTGACGGAATCTAGCAGCCTGCTCCGGGGCTGTCCAGCCCCGAATGGCGAATTAAGCATCATATCTTGCTGTAGGAGCGGTCGAACGACCGCGATTTCCGGGTTTGGTTATCGCGGTCGGTCGACCGCTCCTACAAATGCGGGCTTAAAGGGTGCTGTCGAGGAACGCGGTCAGCTGCGACTTGGACAGGGCGCCGACCTTGGTGGCTTCGACGCTGCCGCCCTTGAATACCGCCAGGGTCGGGATGCCGCGGACGCCGAACTTGCGCGGGGTATCCGGGTTGTCGTCGATATTGATCTTGGCCACGGTCAGCTTGCCGGCGTATTCCTTCGCCACATCTTCCAGGATCGGGGCAATCATTTTGCAGGGACCACACCAGGGCGCCCAGTAATCTACCAGTACCGGGCCCTCGGCCTTGAGTACGTCCTGCTCGAAGCTGGCGTCGGTGACGGTAAGGATATCGCCGCTCATTGCTTTCTCCTGATTGGGGGTTTGGCTCAGGCGGGCATCATAACAGCACCCGGGCGCCAAGGCTCAAGGAAAGCTGACGATGATGCTGATAGGGATTCGCTGTCATGAGCAATAGCATAGTCAGCACAAGCGGTTACAATCGGCCCAACTGTCGGAGGAACACATTTTGCCGGACGAGAAAACCCAGCTGGCCGCCATTGATCTGGGGTCGAACAGCTTTCATATGGTGGTGGCCGTGCAGGCCCAGAACGAGATCCGCATGCAGGAGGGCCTGTCCGAAAAGGTCCAGCTGGGTGCCGGTCTGGACGCTGCCAATCGCATCAGCGAGGAAGCCCAGCAACGGGCGCTGGACTGCCTTGGCCGGTTCGCCCAGCGCATCCGCGGTATTCCGGTGGGCTCGGTGCGGGTAGTGGGCACCAACACCCTGCGGGTGGCGCGCAATGCCCGGCAGTTTATTGCCCGCGCTGAACAGGTGCTGGGCCACGACATCGAAGTGGTGGCCGGCCGCGAGGAAGCGCGGCTGATCTATCTGGGCGTTTCCCATACCTTGCCGGACCACGCCGGCCGTCGACTGGTGGTGGATATCGGCGGCGGCAGTACTGAGCTGATTATCGGCGAGCGTTTCGAGTCGGTGGAAACCGAATCCCTGCATATGGGCTGTGTCAGTTACAGCCAACGTTACTTCGCCAATGGCGAGATCATCGAAAAAGCGTTCACCAGGGCGATTACCGCGGCACGTCGGGAAGTGCTGTCGATTGAAGCGGCTTACCGCAAGCTTGGCTGGCAACAGGCGGTCGGCGCCTCCGGCACCATCAAGGCGATTGCCCAGGTGTGTGAGGAAAACGGCTGGAGCGATGGCGCGGTCACTCTTGATGGCTTGCAGAAAATTCGCAAGCGACTGGTGCGCAGTGGAGATATCAGCCGCCTTGATCTGAAGGGGTTGCGTGAGGATCGGGCGACCATTTTTCCATCCGGTGTCGCCATTCTTACCGGCATTTTCGAGCAGCTTGGCATCGAGCGGATGGAGTTTTCCAGTGGTGCCCTGCGCGAAGGTGTGCTCTATGATCTGGTTGGCCGCTTTGCCCATGAGGATGTGCGCGAGCGCAGCATTGTGGCGATGATGAAACGCCATCGTGTTGATCAGGCACAGGCGCAGCGAGTGCACGATACGGCCATGAGTCTGCACGCCCAATTGTCAAAAAGCTGGCAGCTTGGCAGCGATATTCTCACTGATACCCTGCACTGGGCCGCGTTGCTGCACGAGGTCGGTTTTGCCGTTTCCCATGCCCAGTTCCACAAGCACGGTGCCTACCTGCTTTCTCACAGTGATCTTTCCGGTTTCTCGAAACAGGAACAGGAGCTGGTGGCATTGCTGGTGCGCAGTCACCGGCGCAAGATTCCGCTGCCGATGTTCGAGGAACGGGCCGAGGAAGAGCGGGTACCGTTGCTGCGATTGGCGTTGCTGTTGCGTATCGCTGCGCTGCTGCACCACGGGCGCAATGACACGGAGTTGCCGGGGATTCGTGCCAAAGTCGGTGACGCTGTCCTGACGCTGCAATTTCCCGACGGCTGGCTTGACGAGCATCCGCTGACCCGGGCGGATATCGAACAGGAACAGGAATTCTTCCGCGCCGCCGGCTACGAGCTCAACGTCAGCTAACAATCCCCGGAGCGGCCGATCGGCCGCGAAGGTCTCTCGCCGTCGGTCGACGACTTCTACGGGGTCAGCTGCAGATTTTTTCCAGCAGTTTCTGTTGCGCAGTCAGCGGATTTTCGGCATCCATGCTGACGCGGCGGTAACTGCCGTCTGCTTCCAGTGCCCAGGCCTGGGCATCATCCTGCAGGTAAAGATGCAGCCCGTCCTCAATCACGCGCTGCTTCAATACCGGGTCCAGAATCGGGAAACAGGTTTCAATGCGGTTGAAAAGATTGCGCTCCATCCAGTCAGCGCTGGAGCAGTACACCGGCTCCTCGCCGGCGTGATGGAAGTAATACACCCGGGTATGTTCGAGAAAGCGGCCGATGATCGAGCGCACCCGGATACTGTCGCTGAGCCCGGGAATGCCCGGACGCAGACAGCAAATGCCCCGCAGAATCAGATCGATTTCAACACCCGCCTGACTGGCCCGGTACAGTGCCTGGATAATCTGTTGTTCGGTCAGGGCGTTGAACTTGGCGATGATGCGCGCCGGCTTGCCAGCCAGTGCCTGCTCGGTTTCAAAATCGATCAGATCGAGAATGGTCTTGTGCAGGGTAAAGGGTGAGTGCTTGAGCTGCTTCAGCCGCGCCGGTTTGCCCATGCCGGTGAGCTCGAGGAAGATCTTGTGCACGTCCTGACAGATTTCCTCGTTGGCCGTCATCAGGCCATAGTCGGTATAGATTTTCGCGGTTTTGGCGTGGTAGTTGCCGGTGCCAAGGTGAGCGTAACGCTTGATCCCGTCGGCACCACGGCGCACGATCAGCATCATCTTGGCGTGGGTTTTGTAACCGACCACGCCATACACAACGATAGCGCCGGCTTCCTGCAAGCGCCGGGCGCCTTCAATATTACTTTCTTCATCAAACCGCGCCCGCAGCTCCACCACGGCGGTGACTTCCTTGCCGTTCCGTGCTGCGGTTTCCAGATGGTCAAGAATTTCCGAGTTGGTGCCGGTGCGATAAATAGTCTGTTTGATCGCCAGCACCTTCGGATCGCGCGCCGCTTCCGCCAGCATGCTGACCACCGGGCTGAACGATTCATACGGGTGGTGCAGCAGAATGTCGCCCTGTTCCATGGCGTCGAACATACTGTCGTTATTGCGAATCGCCGCCGGCACCCGTGGAGTGAAAGGGGCATAACGCAAACGCGGCTTCTGCACGTCGGTAAACATTCGCGCCAGATTCACCGGGCCATTCACTTCGTAAAGATCCTGATCGCGCAATTCAAATTGCTTGAGCAGGTAATCAATCAGCTGGCGCGGGCAGTTGTCGGCCACTTCAAGGCGCACTTCGTCGCCGTAACGACGGGACAGCAGCTCGCCTTTCAGGGCGCTGGCCAAGTCATCGACATCCTTGGACACCTGCAGGTCGGCGTTGCGGGTGACGCGGAACTGGTAGCAGCCGGTGGCCTTCATGCCCGGGAACAGATCGCTGACATGGGCGTGAATCATCGACGACAGAAACACGAAATTGTCGTTGCCGTCCTGGCAGATTTCATCCGGCATACGGATCAGGCGCGGCAGGGAACGCGGTGCCGGGACAATCGCCAGGCCACTTTGCCGGCCGAAGCCGTCCTTGCCATCCAGTGGCACGATAAAGTTCAGGCTTTTGTTGACCAGGCGCGGGAACGGATGCGCCGGGTCCAGTGCGATCGGTGTCAGTACCGGGTAGATCTGGTCGCGAAAATAGCGTTTTACCCAGTCGGCCTGTTCTTCGGTCCAGAATTCGCGGCGCAGGAAGTTTACGCCTTCCACCGCCAGTGCCGGCAGCAGCACGTCATTCAGCAAATGGTACTGACGGTTCACCGCCTCATGGGCAATGTCGCTGATGCGTTTCAGGATTTCGCCGGGCAGCATGCCGTCCGGGCCGGGTGTGCCGGAGCCGGTTTCCAGCTGGTTTTGCAGCGCCGCCACACGGATCTCGAAAAACTCGTCCATGTTGCTGGAAAAAATCAGCAGGAAGTTCAGCCGCTCCATCAACGGATGGCGCTCGTCACTGGCCTGCTCCAGCACGCGCAGGTTGAACTGCAGCAGGCTGAGCTCCCGGTTGATGTAGTAATCCGGTTTGTTCAGATCCAGCGCCGGTTGTCCTGCTGACATGTCGTTCATGGTGAATCACCTTCCAGGCCGGGTACCGTAGGAGCCGCTGACCAGCGGCGAATGGCTCTGGCCATGTTATCGCGGCCGGTCGGCCGCTCCTACAGGGGGTTATATTACCCTTTTGTTAAAAAGCGATGACGATCGCGGTCGATCATCGGTGAAACAGGATCGCGGTCGATCGACCGCTCCTACAGGCCAAGTGTCCACGGATCGCTGTAGGAGCCGCCGATCGGCGGCGATAACTCGCAGCACCTACCGCCCGGCCAACAACTCCGCCGCCCGCGGCGCGAAATAGGTCAGGATCCCGTCCGCCCCGGCCCGCTTGATGCAGGTCAGCGACTCCAGAATCACCTTGTCGGCATCCAGCCAGCCGTTTTCGAACGCCGCCATATGCATGGCGTACTCACCACTGACCTGATAAACGAAGGTTGGTGCCTGGAAGGTGTCTTTTACCGCCCGGACAATATCCAGATAGGGCATGCCCGGCTTCACCATGATCATGTCGGCGCCTTCCTGCAGGTCCAGCGCCACCTCGTGCAGAGCCTCGTCGGCGTTGGCCGGGTCCATCTGGTAGGTCTTCTTGTCGGCCTTGCCGAGATTGCCGGCGGAGCCCACCGCATCGCGGAACGGGCCGTAATAGGCCGAGGCATATTTGGCTGAATAGGCAAGAATGCGGGTATGCACATGGCCGGCCTGTTCCAGCGCCGTGCGGATCTCGCCAATGCGGCCGTCCATCATGTCGCTCGGCGCCACCACATCGGCGCCGGCTTCGGCATGGCTCAGCGCCTGCTTTACCAGCGCGGTAATGGTGACATCGTTCATCACATAGCCGTTGGCATCGATAATGCCGTCCTGGCCGTGGCTGGTGAACGGATCCAGCGCCACATCGGTAATCACGCCCATCTCCGGCACTGCGGCCTTGATTGCCCGCACCGTGCGCTGGGCCAGCCCTTCCGGGTTCCAGGCCTCAGCCGCATCCAGGCTCTTGGCCTGCTGCGGCGTCACCGGGAACAGCGCCACCGCCGGAATACCCAGACCATGCAGGCGCTGCACTTCGGCCACCAGCAGATCAATGCTGAGCCGCTCCACCCCCGGCATCGAGGCAATGCTTTCCCGCTGGTTGCTACCCTCTATTACGAACATCGGGCAGATCAGGTCGGCCGGTGTCAGCACCGTCTCCTGCATCAGGCGACGGGAGAAGGCATCGCGGCGCATCCGGCGCATTCGGGTGGCGGGCCAGGGGCCGCGGGGCAGAACAGGCTGTGACACGGAACTCTCCAGTCGAGGCTGAGGGTTATTCAAAATGGCTAACCGGGGTAGTGTAACGCTCCGGGAGACGAAGCACAGGAGGCGAGCGTGGGCAGAAAGTCGGTATTGGTGGCGGTGATTCTGGCGGCAGTGGTGGCCTGGTTCGGGCTGGGGCTGGATCAGCACCTGACCTTTGAGGCAATTCGCGCCCGGCAGGACGAGCTGCAGCGCTATTACCAGACCGAGCCGTTCACGCTGCTGGGCCTGTACTTTGTTGCCTACATCATCATGGCGGCGCTGTCGTTACCGGGGGCGGCGCTGCTGACCCTGCTCGGTGGCGCCATCTTCGGCCTGTTCGCCGGCACGCTGGTGGTGTCGTTCGCCAGCACCATCGGTGCGACCCTGGCCATGCTGCTGTCGCGCACCCTGTTTCATGATGCGGTGGCGAAACGCTTCAAGGGCTCACTCGACAAGATCAACGCCGGCATTGAACGCGATGGCGCTTTTTATCTTTTTGCCCTGCGACTGGTGCCGGTGTTTCCGTTTTTCGTCATCAACCTCGCCATGGGCCTGACCAGAATCAAGGCGCGGCGTTTCTACTGGGTCAGCCAACTCGGCATGTTGCCCGGCACGCTGGTGTATGTGAATGCCGGCACCCAGCTGTCGCAACTGGAATCCACCTCCGGCATTTTGTCGCCCGGTCTGATTGGCGCCTTTGCCCTGCTGGCACTGTTTCCGTGGATCGCCCGCAAACTGCTGGAGCGCATTCGCAATCGCCATGTCTATCGCGGCTGGAAAAAGCCGAAGCATTTTGATCGCAACCTGATCGTCGTTGGTGGCGGTGCTGCTGGTCTGGTCACCAGCTATATTGCTGCGGCGGTGAAAGCCAATGTCAGCCTGATCGAAGACAACAAGATGGGCGGCGATTGCCTGAACACCGG
>JBECKT010000178.1:0-4433 GCA_040235405.1 Alcanivoracaceae bacterium | reverse complement strand
AAGGCCCCGCATTGCGGGGCCTTTTGCTATCTGGCGGAGAGGGTGGTTATTTAGAGAAGCCACCGGTTCGACCAGCCGCGCCAGCGGCGCAGGACGCGCGCAGCGCGCCCCGCAGGGGTGAGTCCGTCGCCAAAGCGACGGGCGAATCAATCCCACCCTCTCTACCGCATACTCCAATCATGGTTCCCTCCCATCCCGTTTGCGCGCATCATCCGGCTATATCCCCGGAGGACTGGATGACCCGCGTTGCCGACCCGGTTGTACTGATATCCGCCCGCCATGCGCATCGTCGCATCGAGCTGTACCTCTTTTCTGATGACCGAGACGGTTCCCTGCACCTGCTCAGCCTTTCCGGTGGTCAGGGCCGGTTGCCTGCGGTGGAGAAGGGTCAGGGCCCTCTGCCGGACCGCGCCAACGCCCTGTTTGTCCGCGATGCCATTGTTGCCGAGCTGCTGCGAGCTGAATATCTGCAGGCGCCGGCGGATCAGGCGGTGTGGGAAGTCTACGCCCGCGGCAGGCATCGGCAGACGCTCAGGCAGCGTCAGGACCTGCCGGTGCAGGATTGAGCGGCATGCCGGGCAAACTGCTGGCTGTCTGGCATCTAATTGATATGTATCGAATTTCCTACCTGATTGGTAGCCGAACCGGGACATGCTCCATGGAAAAAGGCTGCTGGCCGACGGGGTATCGGGCATTCAGGCTTTAGCCCTTCAAACGGCGTGGCATCCTCGTTAATCTGCTACAGGCGGGGCGTCACGGAAGGCGCTAACGGCAAACAGGAGAGAAGGCATGATCAAGGTTCTGGTAGTAGACGATCACGAGCTGGTGCGCATGGGCATCACCCGCATGCTGGCAGACGTAAACGGTTTCAGTGTGGTGGGTGAAGCCTGCAGTGGTGAACAGGCCGTGGCAATGTGCCGTGACATGAGTCCGGATGTGGTGCTGATGGACGTGAAGATGCCAGGCATCGGTGGCCTTGAGGCCACCCGCAAGATTCTCCGCCACGACGATAGCGTTCGCGTGATTGCCGTGACTGTCTGTGAAGAAGAGCCTTTTCCAACCCGATTGATGAAGGCTGGAGCTGCGGGCTACCTGTCAAAAGGCGCCGATTTGAGTGAAATGGTCCGCGCCATTCGGGTGGTCTATGCCGGCCAGCGTTACATCAGCCCGGCGATTGCCCAGGCCATGGCCCTGCGTCCGTTTAACGGTAATGATGCCGCGCCGATGGAGTTATTGTCCGAGCGCGAACTGCAGATCATGATGATGATTGTCAGTTGTCATCGGGTGCAGGTCATTTCCGACAAGCTGTGCCTGTCGCCAAAAACCGTCAACACCTACCGTTATCGCATATTCGACAAGCTGGGCATTGCCAGTGATGTCGAGATGACCCTGCTGGCGATGCGCTGGGGCATGATTGATGAAGCAACCACTGCGGCGGCAGCGGTAAGCTGAGTCTATTACTTGCATGACATTTGATTCCCGCCAGTTCCTGTCGTCATGCAGCAGTTTGCCCGGCGTCTATCAGATGCGCGACAGGGACGGCAACGTTCTCTATGTCGGCAAGGCGAGAGATCTGCGGGCGCGGTTATCCAGCTATTTTCTGAAAACCGTATCCTCGGCAAAAACCCGGGCGCTGGTGGCGCGCATTCACGATATCCAGGCCACTCTCACCGGCAGTGAAGCTGAAGCGTTGCTGCTTGAGCAGGCGCTGATCAAGTCGCTTCATCCTCCCTACAATATCCTGATGCGGGATGACAAAAGTTATCCCTACATCAAGATCACTACGGCGGATGACTTTCCCCGGGTGGCGTTTCATCGTGGCCAACGGCGTGCCGGCGCCCGCTATTTCGGGCCCTTTCCCGGCGCCGCCGGTGTTCGTGAAAGCCTGAACCTGCTGGAAAAGATTTTTCGCCTGCGAAATTGTCAGGACAGCTTCTTCCATAACCGCACCCGGCCTTGCCTGCAGTATGAAATCCGTCGCTGCAGCGGGCCCTGTGTCGGGCTGGTTTCAAAACAGGATTACGCCGAGCAGGTGCGACTGGCAACGGATTTTCTCGAAGGCCGTGACCGCGCCGTGACCGATGAGCTGACCGTGCGTATGGAACAGTCCGCCCAGGCGCTCGAGTTCGAAAAGGCGGCGGCGCTGCGCGACCAGATTGCCGCCATTCGTTCGGTGCAGCAAAAGCAGTATGTGGAAACAGACGATGGCGACCTCGACATTATTGCCATCGCCGCAAGACATGGCATGGCTGTTATTGCGGTGATGATGATTCGCTCGGGCAGGGTGCTGGGAATTCGTAACTGGCAACCGGATACCCGGGGCGAGGAGTCCGCTGAAATTGTGCTGTCTGCTTTTCTGGCCCATCACTACCTGCAACCGGATGATGCCGGGTTGCCCGATGAAGTGATCCTCAGCCTGGAAGTGGAAGACAGTGATGCGCTGAGTGAGGCGGTGCGTCAGCAGCATGGCCGCCGAGTACGCTTTGCCCATCGTGTGCGCGGAGAGCGGCGCCGCTGGCTGCAAATGGCAACGCAGAATGCAGAGCAGACCCTGCTGGGCCGCCTTGCCAGCCGCGACAACATTGATGCCCGTTTTGCCGCACTTGACGAGCTGCTTGGCGAGCCACTCGAGCCGCGCCGTATCGAGTGTTTCGATATCAGTCACACCGGCGGTGAGCAGGCGGTGGCATCTTGCGTGGTGTTTGGTGGCGACGGCGCGATCAACAGCGATTACCGCCGTTTCAACGTCAGTCCGCCAGTAGGTGGTGACGACTATGCGGCGATGGAAGAGGCGGTGCGCCGCCGTTACGGCCGCCTGCGCCGGGAGTCCGGCAAGTTGCCCGGGCTGTTGCTGATTGATGGCGGTGCTGGCCAGATTTCAAGGGTGGCTGCGGTGCTGGAGGAGCTGGGCCTGAGCGACGAGTTTGTCCTGCTCGGCATTGCCAAGGGTCCATCGCGCAAGCCGGGGCTGGAGGTGTTGTGTCGCCCCGACGGCAGCCAGTTGTTGCCGCAAGGTGATAATCCGGCCCTGCACCTGCTCCAGCAGGTGCGTGACGAGGCTCATCGGTTTGCCATTGGCGGTCATCGCCAGCGACGCGGCAAGACCCGCAGCCAGTCCTCGCTGGACGGCATCCCCGGGGTGGGGCCAAGTCGCCGGCGCGCGCTGCTGAATCATTTCGGCGGCCTGCAGACCCTGCGCAACGCCTCCGTTGAGGAAATTGCCAGAGTGCCCGGCGTCAGCGCCGCGCTGGCTCAGGCTATTTATGACTGGCTGCATGCCTGAGCGGCCGAATGTCACAATGTCACCACATTCCTCTATACTGTTGCCGTCCTGTTGGCTTCTCCGGATGTCCTGATGTCTGACCCTGTTGCGCGATTGACGCTCCCGACCATGATGACGCTCGCGCGACTGGCCTCGATTCCAGTGTTCGTCGCCGTGTTCTATGCACCATTTCGCTGGGCGCCCCTGGCGGCGGCGATTATTTTTGTCGTCGCCGGCCTGACCGACATGCTCGACGGCTATCTGGCCCGCCGACTCAAGCAAACCACCCGGTTTGGTGCCTTTCTTGATCCGGTCGCCGACAAGCTGATGGTGGCGGCCGCATTGGTCATGCTGGTGCAGGCCCACGCCAATATCTGGATGGCCGGCCCGGCCATCGTCATTATCTCCCGTGAAATTGCCGTATCCGCGCTGCGTGAATGGATGGCCGAGATCGGCCAGCGGGCAAGGGTGGCAGTGGGCAGCATTGGCAAGGTCAAAACCGTACTGCAGATATCGGCCATCACCGGCTTGCTGGCCCGGCGTCCCCTGCAGGACATTGATGGCGACCTGCTGATGACGCCGTTTCACTGGCTCACCTACAGCCTGTTGTACGCCGCTACCTTGCTGACGCTCTGGTCCATGTTCCTGTATCTGAGAGCGGCCTGGCCGGAATTGTGGCCATCGCGCCGGCCGGGCTGATCAAAAACAGCGCAGTCAGTCAGGCGGGTGCTTGACAGGGTGAGGGGGCCGGGTAGAATGCCCACCGCTGCACTGGTACAGTGTTTGCATTGCGGGAATAGCTCAGTTGGTAGAGCACGACCTTGCCAAGGTCGGGGTCGCGAGTTCGAGTCTCGTTTCCCGCTCCAGTTTTTCCAAACCTCGGCGCGTCCGGGGTTTTTTGTTTCGGCGCGGTGGCAGAGTGGTTATGCAGCGGATTGCAACTCCGTGTACGCCGGTTCGATTCCGACCCGCGCCTCCATCTTTACTGTTCCTACTCCCCTGAAGTCCCCCCGCCCGGGTGGCGAAATTGGTAGACGCATGGGACTTAAAATCCCTTGTCCTTCGGGACGTGCCGGTTCAAGTCCGGCCCCGGGCACCAGTTAAAACAGAGGGTTACCAGCCTCGGCGTCAAGCACCCTGTCAGCCTGAATTTTGTGTCTGTGGGCACCTG
>JBECKT010000183.1:0-2739 GCA_040235405.1 Alcanivoracaceae bacterium | reverse complement strand
TGCGCGCCTGCAGATCAATTTCGATCGGGGTGGCAGCAAGTGGCTGGTCAGTCAGTATGCAAGGCTGGAAGCGGTGTAGGGCACGGGTTCTGTTGTAGGAGCCGTCGACCGACGGCGAAATCTTTCGCGGCCGATCGGCCGCTCCTGCGGGATAACAAAAAGGGGTCAATCAATGGATCGTCGCAAGTTTCTTTCCACGTTGGGACTTGGTGCGGCAGCTGCCGCGGTGGCCGGTTGCGGACAAACCGACTGTGGCCCGGAAGGCAGTGCTGACAGTCGCCGCTACCGCTGGAAGCTGGTCACCACCTGGCCGAAAAACTATCCTGGCCTTGGCACCAGCCCGGAGCGTTTCGCCGAGATGGTGAAAACCATGTCGAACGGCCGCATGGAGATCAGGGTATTCGGTGACAAGGAAATCGTACCGGCGTTTGAAGTGTTTGATGCCGTGTCGCAGGGCAGTGCTGAAATGGGCCATGGCGCGGCCTATTACTGGAAGGGCAAGCATCCGGCTGCGCCGTTCTTTACCGCCGTGCCGTTTGGCCTGACCGCGCAGGAAATGAATGGCTGGTTGCACCATGGCGGTGGCCAGCAATTGTGGGATGAACTCTACGCCGGGTTCAATCTGAAGCCGTTCGCCGCTGGCAACACCGGCACCCAGATGCCGGGCTGGTACAACAAGGAAATCAATTCCGTGGCCGATCTCGCCGGCCTGAAAATTCGTATGCCAGGCCTCGGTGGTGAGGTGATCAGGCGCGCTGGCGCCGTGCCGGTGCAGCTGCCCGGCAGCGAGCTGTTCACCTCGCTGGAAAGCGGCGTGATTGATGCCGCCGAATGGGTCGGCCCCTATAACGACCTGACCTTCGGTTTCCACCGCATCGCCAAATTTTATTACTACCCGGGCTGGCACGAACCGGGCCCGACGCTGGAACTGATTATCAACAAGGAAAGGTGGGATGAACTGCCGGAAGACCTGCAGGCAATTATCCGCGCTGCCGCCATGTGGGCGAATCAGGACATGCTCGATGAATACACCGCGCGCAACAATGCCGCGCTGATCGAACTGCAGCAAAAGCACAAGGTGCAGTTGCGCCGCCTGCCAGACGATGTGCTGGCGCGCCTTAAAGTGGAAAGCGATGCGGTGCTGGAAGAGCTGGTGGCCGGCAACGAGTTTGCCGGGCGGGTCTATGAGTCATTCCGCAGCTTTGAAAAGGGTGTGCGCAACTATGCTAATGTTGCCGAGCTACCCTACATGAATGCCCGTAATGCGCTGGCGGGAGAGTAAGGCGAAAACCTCTCTGAATACTCAAATATAAGTATTTAAGGCATTTTATGGCTTGAAATACTCGTATTTGAGTATATCATTGCTCTGATGAACACCCTCGAGAGCCTCGGGAAAAACCTGCGTTCGGCGCGCCGGCAGCTTTTCCCCAACGACACCCTGGATGACTTTGCCCTGCGCATCGGGGTCAGCCGCGCCACCCTGCAACGGATGGAAAAGGGCGATTTGTCGGTGTCGCTGGAAAAATACTATCGCGCCGCCGAGGTACTCGGTTTGGCCGCGCCTTTCCTGACCCTGCTCAGTCCACCGAAGAGCCTGTTCGATGACTAGGCGACTGGACCTGTACCTGAACACGCCGACGCTGGGCGTGGTGCAGGCCGCGGATGTGGTGCTGGTCGAAGACAATGCCTCCCTGCAGCAGGTCGGCTTTCGCTATCACCCGGAATATCTGGCCCTGCCGCAGGCCTTTGCCATTGATCCGCGCCAGCTTCCGCTTGCCGAGGGAGAAAAGGTGTTCCAGTGTCGCGGCGGCGCGCCGGCTTTTATCGATGATTATTTACCGGATGCCTGGGGGCGCCGGGTCTTGTCGAAACTGGCGCTGTATCGTGATCGCCGGCGCCTGAATGCCAACAGCGTGATCGATACGCTTTCGATGTTAAGCCATAGCCGCATTGGCGCCATCTGTCTGGTTGAGCGTGGCGAGCCACCGCAGTTTGATTACGGCCATCCGCTCTCCGCCCTGCAGGCCGCCGAGCATGCTGCCCAACAGATCGACCGGGTGGATTTTCAGTCTGTCGATATGGATGAAATGAGCCTGCTCTATCTGGCCAATGCCGGTACCGGTGTTGGCGGCGCCCGCCCCAAGGCGCTGTTATACGATGACGCCGGTTGCTATGTGGCCAAGTTCAATCGCATTAGCCATGACACGTACAACAATGCCCGCGTTGAGTTAGCGTGCCTGACAATGGCGAAAGCTGCAGGGCTCGATGTTGGCACTGGCCGTGTGATCACCGGGATCAACGACCGGGAAGTGCTGTTGCTTGAGCGCTTCGATATTGTCGGCTCGGCGCGCCAGCATCTGATTACGGTGAACGGCTTGCTGAAAGAGCCGGCGACCCAGCAGGATTCGGGAAGTCCCTTTCGTTATGACGATATCTGCGATCTGCTGCGTCGTTATTCCGGCAATATCGAGCAGGATATCAAGCAGCTGCTGCGATTAATGCTGTTCAATCGGGCGATCAACAATACCGACGATCACGAGCGCAATTTCAGCCTGATCTATCGTGATAATGCCTGGCAGCTCGCGCCCGGCTATGATCTGGTGCCGAGTCTAGCGGTTGGGGCGTATCATGCGGCGGGTTATGGCTACCAACCCAATCCACCAGAGCTATCCGAAGCTGCCGGTCTGGGCAGAATATTCGGCCTGCCGAAGGCGGTTGTTGCCGATATTGCTGACGAAG
>JBECKT010000163.1:0-5422 GCA_040235405.1 Alcanivoracaceae bacterium | reverse complement strand
TGCACAGGTGCTCCTTGGCTGAAAGCCTCATCATAGCAGTGTTGATTGTTAAGGAAGCCCTGAATAACCCGGAGCGGTCGATCGACCGCGATACGCTCGGGAAAATCGCGGCCGATCGGCCGCTCCTACAACAGATATGGCGGTTTTTCAGAGGTTCCTTAAATGACTCGGCCGGCGCAGCTGCTGATCAAGGCTGGCAGCGGGAATACGACCTGGTCAATACTGACAAGCCACAGTGAGCATCAGGCTGACCGGGTCAGTCTGATGGATGTCTGATACAGGGAGGTTCAGTAAGTGAATCTGAAATTACCCGCCGCGTTTCATTTCGTTATCGGAGCACTGCTTGTAGCGCTGCAGTTGGCTGCTGTGTCTGTGCAAGCCGGCCCGAGCGGATTGGCGGGGGGCGAGATCATCGACGTTGAAGTCCGGCTCATCAGCGCATCAGCTATTGATGCCAGCGAGATGTCAGCAAAGCCTCGCTGGTTATTCCGGCATAGACTGCAAATTGACCAGGTCGGGCGCGCGAAGTACTTCAAGCGCTGGCATTCCTTTGCAAAAAAGGCGGCGCAGTGCCGTGATCCGCAGCAAACAAAGTGGCTTTTTGATCTGGCCAGTCTTGCCGGTGTTGACGCTGACTTGCGTCGGCAGAGTGCACTGTATCTGGAGCAGATGATACTCGCGGACCCTCATTGCTTTCTCGGGGCGCTGCGTGATGTGCAGGATCTGGCGAGGCAGGGCAACATCATTGCGACGTATGTTTTCATGCCTCTGTGCAATGACCCCATGAGCCTGAATGAAAAGCTGCAAGGCCTTATTGGCGATGAGGGTTATCTGCCGCTTCGGAACCTTTACCGGGGTCAGTTACAGGCCCACCTGCACTATGCCGACCGGGCTTCCAGAGAGGCACAGAGTTTTTATTCGCAGTCCCGGAAACGCCACTGGACTGCCCTGCAGGATCCCGACTTCTTCGAGCGCGCTCCACAGGAGTATCTTGGCAGGCTTGCTGAGCTGGAAAATCCGGCATGGCAGTGCGCGGATGCCGAAGCAACAGGATGGTATATCGAAGCGGTATTTCGAACAGGGTCAGTCGAGGCGTTGTATGAACGTAATAGAAGCAAGGTGGAAGAGCTGGCCAGACACCATCCCGAGTGCCTGTTTAATGGATTGAAGGTGGTTTCGCATCCCGGTGAGTTCCTGCAGCAGTGGCTGATTGAGGCGCCGGGCAAAGTGGCGGCCCATGAGATCTATGACACTGTGGCCAAATCGATAGCAGATGATGACCGCTTGTTGCGCACCTACAAGCGTATTTATGCAAAGTATCTCTATGAAATTTCCGATCCCGTTCGCCCTGCTACAGAGTTTCTCTGGTCAGTAAAATTTGTCCGGACCTATGCCAATGGCCTGCTTCTGGTGCCGGCAACTTACATCAAGGGTTATGACGAGTTTCAGCCGCAACTCGAGCAGTTATGGCAGCAGACCCCGGACAGCGGCTTTACTGGCAGCTATGATCAGCCGCTCAAGATTCTTCCCAGAGACGCGTTGCAGTTTATGACGCTGGACCGCTTTGGTACTTACTACATCTTCGATATGAAGGAGGATGGCGTTGAGGTTATCAAGGCGCGCGTGATGAATGCGGTACTGCAGCGCTGGCCTTGTGACGGGGAGTCCGCACCAGTTGTAGCGATGTTATCGCTGCAGCCTGAGACCCCGTTCAGCTGGCCATTGGTTCAGGGCGACTGGAGCGCGTTCTATCCAGCGGTGGAGCTGCGTGATGATTTGCCGCTACCCGCGATCATTAACTATGACCCCAATCAGGACGATCGCCTGTTTCAGGCGGGCAGGTTGTCATGGGGCGATGCGGGCTCTGAGCATCTGCCGGAGTATGATTTCTCCCATAGCCAGTCATACACCGACCCCATATTCGGGCTTGTTAATGCACAGACAGGTGAGGAACACGATTTGCCGAGAAACGGGTTTCCGATGTGTCACTGAGACGGGACATTTCTGTTTAACGGGCTGCCGATTCGCTCGGCAGAACCAGTCAGTGCCGAGGTGGCCAGCGCTCGAACATATCCCGAACCAGCCGTTCAATCAGCGCGGTGCGCTGCGCCGGTTTCATCCGTTCGGTCAGGTTGCGCTGGCCGGCGCCGCGCCAGACCACCTGGCGAATATCGCGCTGGACCAGTTCTATCACCAGCTTGCCTTCCTTGATGGCCTGCACATCCGGCACGGTCGCCACGCCGATTCCGAGAGGTTCATGGCCAAAACCGAAGCCGTAGCCGAGGCCGCTGGTTTCCAGTTCGATGGTATCTTCGACCCGGTATCGAACCAGCAAGTCGGCGTTATCTGCCGATGCCGGCTTTAAGCCTTGCACCGTCAGTTCCCGGGTTACCGCCTGTTCAATACGTTCACCATCGAGACTGCGTATCTCGTCATCGGCTTTGGTGCCGGTAAAGGCGAAGCTGTGGTAATCCGCAAACGCAGCTTCAGGTCGGTAGTCGATCGCCACGATGCTGGTGCAGCCGGCCAGCCAGACAGTAAGCAGCAGGATCATTGTGCGCATTTGCGGATCTCCCGGTTGAGATTGTCTCCGGTTCGACCGCCAATGCGGCGATATGTTGCGAGCCTGGGACGTTGCGCCGGTAAATGCGGATTTCCCGGTCAGTATTTTGTAGTAGGCCTGGGGCGCCAGTACGGCCTTGCCGCCGAGCTCCCCGGTTCCACATGCACGGAGTTAGCAGGGCTGCGCAGCGGCCGAGCAGGAAGGATCCGTGAGACCTTGGAATAACCTGTCGGATTCTTTCCTGACCACCGCGTAGCATTCGCAACAGCGTCGTTCGAGCTCCGCTCGATCCGTTACCGTGATATGGCCACGCTGGTACTGGATGACCCCGGCATCCTGTAGCTTGTTGGCGGCTTTGGTAACGCTTTCACGGCGCACGCCCAGCAAGTTTGAAATCAGTTCCTGTGTGATCTCGATGTTGTCACCATTGTGACGATCCATCGACAGTAGCAGCCAGCGACAAAGTTGCTGGTCGATGCTGTGATGACGATTGCAGACAGAGGTTTGCGCCATCTGGGTAATCAGCGTCTGGGTGTAACGCAGCAGAAGATGGTGGAACTCGCCATGCAGATTAAACTCCGCCATCAGATGCTTTCGGCTCAGTCGATAGGCGTGCCCGGCACTTTGCACGATGGCCCGGCTGGGCGTACTCAAACCGCCCATGAACAGGGCAATGCCGACCACACCTTCGTTACCGATCATGGCGATCTCTGCCGAATGGCCATCCTCCATCACGTACAGCATCGAGATGATGGAATCGGTGGGAAAGAATATATCTTCCATGACGTCGCCAGACTCATAAAGTACGCCATCTGGCGGTATCTCAGTCAGCTTGAGCCTGGGGTAGATGCGCTCTCTGGTGTCAGTGCAGAGGGCCCTCAGTAGCAGGTTTTCCCGATGATCGGTCCCTTGGAGCATAAAGCCATCCTGAGTGGTCGAAAGCGCAACCAATGTATTGCGGGGAATCAAGTCTCCGCCTGTTTGCCATGCCAGAGCAACAGAATTTCAGGCCGCTGTGTTAGCTTGCGCACCGACGGGCAGCGCTTGCCGGTGTCTGATGGAGCACGATCCTTTCGATACACCGCCCTGTGGAGTCAACTACTATGAGTATCCGGCATATTTTCGGCGTGCTTCTGATTGCCGCAGGTGCGGCGTTGTTGTACTTCGGCTATCAGTCATCCCAGACCTTGGGCGAGCAAGTTTACGAGACCTTTGTCGGTCGTTTTACCGACACCACTACCTTGTATCTGATCGCCGGTACTGCGGCATCAATATGCGGACTGGTCATGCTTGCAATCAGAGGTACTTCACGTGCTTGAGACCATTGCAGTTATCCTCGTCATCCTCTGGCTGTTGGGATTTGTCAGCGCCTACACGATGGGAGGCTTTATTCATGTTCTGCTGGTTATTGCTGTGGTGGTGATACTGGTTCGCCTGATCAGGGGGCGGCGCCTGTAGGCTCCGCTATGTGCTCTGCCGTACAGACCACTACACAATAAATGAATACTCTGCCCTACGATCAATCAGTTCAGGAGAACTACATGAACAAGGACCAGATTAAGGGCACGCTGAAGCAAGTCGAAGGCCAGGTAAAAGAGCAGGCCGGCAAGGTTCTTGATGACAATGTCATGGAGGCAAAGGGAGTGCTCAAGAATGCAGAAGGAAAAGTACAGAGCGCCTATGGCGACGTTAAAGAAGAACTGAAGAAGTAATCGCCACGCACAACTTTCCGTTGCCCGGCATTGCTGCCGGGCGCGGTTCCTGCAGTACATGTATTGCCCTTCATCACCGCTTTCCAGCCTTCGCGCACCACCGCATCAGCATCCTGCCAGGGCAGGTTCGGCAATTTGCTCGCCCACCGGATGAGTGAGGCGGACAAGCGGATTACTTGCCGGAGTCTGATGGAGGCGTTGCTGCAGTAGAATGTGACGTTAGCGGGAGCGGGGCGTTGGATTGGAATTAGTGGGTGTTAGTGTTCTCTGAGACCTGCGTGCTGCCTTACCTGCCTTCATTTCACCCGGTAGCCCACCGAGATAATGGCATCGAGATTGAAGTACTCCACCTGATAGGTTTTGCCATCGGCAGCAGTTGTTGCATTTTTTGCAACAACTGCCTCACGCGCCAGCTCGGCGTCCTTGAATATGTTGTTCAGGTGGCGCGATATACCCGATTTGTCCCGGTCGAAGAGTTCAGCAAGTTGCTGAAGACTCAACCAGACAGTTTGCTGATTGGCATCCAGCTGAACTTCGACAGCTGTATCACCAGCCTCATAGATAACGATGGGATTTCCGCTCTCTTGGGGCACGGGGTTCTCCTTACGAAGTGCCAGGGCGGCTTATTGCTGCAGGGCTCTATTATCGGGTAAAGACTGCTTTTTCGTTATGGATAATGTCTATGAGGTAGCGTCAGCCCAAAGCTAACGGGTGGAGCGTCGCTGCCCCCGTACTGCCGCCGCAAACGAGCGTTGCGCCCAAATCGCCGCCTGTTCCCGGTCATCCATGATCTCGTCGGGCGCCAGATAGTAGGACATCTTCATCACCTTGCCCTGCTTGTGATACTCGAACGGCCCCAGTTCCAGCTCCTGAAAATACGCCACGTTCTCCGCATCCGCTTTCAGGTACAAGGTGTCATTGTCCACCAGTGCGAACATCAGGCCCTGATGGTAGATGCCGTAGCCGCCGAACATCCTGCGGGCACTGATCGGGCCGAACAGTTCGAAAACTTCCTGCAGATATTGGGTGAATTCGCTCATGGTCGCTGCACGGGTTGTGGCACTGATGGAAATACTACTACTTCATCGCCTTCCTGCCAGGGTCGGAATTTGGCCATGACCTGATGGAATGCCGGGTGTTCCAGCCA
>JBECKT010000018.1:0-25965 GCA_040235405.1 Alcanivoracaceae bacterium | reverse complement strand
CCTGACAGATCAATTCACCCCTATCGAACTGGCAACTCAATCCCGCTAAACAACTGATCCAGCTCCTCCCGCGAATGACAGCGCACCGCCGAATCCACCAGCTCCTTACGCAGATGCGGCGCGAACTCGCGCATGAACTCAAACATGAAACCACGTAAAAAGGTGCCCTTGCGAAAACCAATCCGGGTGGTACTGGACTCGAACAGATGTCCGGCATCCAGCGTCACCAACCCCTTGTCCTGCTCCGGCGCCATCGCCATATGGGCAATAATCCCGATGCCCATGCCGAGCCGGACATAGGTCTTGATCACATCCGCATCGGCGGCGGTAAACACCACCTTCGGCTGCAACCCGGCCTGACTGAAAGCTTCATCCAGCTTGCTGCGACCGGTGAACCCGAACACATAAGTGACCAGCGGATACTCGGCAATCGCCTCCAGTGTCAGCGGTTTCACGCTGGTCAGCGGATGACCTTCCGGCACCACCACAGTCCGGTTCCAGCGATAACACGGCATCATGACCAGGTCAGCGAACAGCTCCATGGCCTCGGTGGCAATAGCGAAATCCACCTGCCCCTTGGCCGCCATCTCGGCGATCTGCATCGGCGTGCCCTGATGCATCTGCAACGACACATCAGGAAAGCGCTCGGTAAAGCGCTTGATCACCGGCGGCAGCGCATAACGGGCCTGAGTATGGGTAGTGGCAATACGCAGCTCACCACGATTCTCGTCACGAAACTCGTGGGCAACCCGGCGAATGGAATCCACCTGCTGGAGAATATCGCCGGCAATGCGCAGGATCATCTGCCCGGCCGGGGTGATATGGGTCAGGTGCTTGCCACTGCGGGAAAAGACCTCAACGCCGAGCTCGTCCTCAAGCATACGAATCTGCTTGCTGATGCCGGGCTGGGAGGTATACAGCGCCTGAGCGGTGGCCGACACGTTCAGGTCATGACGGGCGACTTCCCAGATGTAGCGCAGCTGCTGCAGCTTCATGGTGTCCTCCGTGAGAATGCTTGCAGCAGTTATAAAAGCACAGTCCGCTATATCCTGTCAGCATAGAAAAAAGGCTCATTTCTATCCGTCTCATCACACCGGTCGGCTACTGGCGACGACCCTGATTGCTGATGCCATGGGGAACATGGCCCGCCGGCACATGCTGCCGGGCCGACTCACAGTGACCCTGTTGATCATCGAAGAAGACATCGGCGCCAAACGCCTTCAGGAACACACCCTTGTCCAGACCGCCAAGGAACAGGCTTTCATCAATACGGATATTCCACTCCCGCAGGGTCCGTACCACCCGCTCATGGGCCGGCGCCGAGCGGGCCGTCACCAGCGCCGTGCGGATCGGGCACTCGCCCGGAGCAAACTCGCTCTGCAGCTTGTGTAGCGCCGCCAGAAAACCCTTGAACGGGCCGCCATGGAGTGGCTCGCGGGCTGAGCGCTGCTCATTTTCGGTAAAGGCCTGCAGCCCTGACTCCTGAAAAATCCGCTCGGACTCATCGGAAAACAGCACTGCGTCACCATCAAAGGCGATCCGCAACTCATCACCATCAGCGGCTTTGCCTCCCGGCAAAATGGTGGCAGCGGCGAAGCCGGCATCCAGCGCGCCCATAACATCTTCGTAATCGGTGGACAGGAACAGGTGCGCGCCAAATGCCGAAACATAACGGTGCGGGCTGGCGCCACCGGCAAAAGCAGCACGACTGATCGGCAGGCCGTAATGCTGAATCGAGTTGAACACCCGCAGGCCGGTATCCGAGCTGTTGCGCGACAGCAGGATCACCTCAACCCTTGGATCACCGGACAAACGCTGATTGATAGCCAATAGCTTGCGCACCAGCGGAAAGGCATCACCCGGCTCCAGCACCTCTTCCTCATGGGCAATCTGGTACGCGTGATAGGCCGCCAGCCCCTCGCTTTCATAGATGCGATGGCTCTGCTCCAGATTGAACAGCGCTCGCGAACTGATCGCGACCACCAGCTTGCCATCGAACGTAACCGGCATGACATCCTGCTCCTGTACACAAAATCGTCGGACGATCCGGCAAAAACTATTTTCGCCACCCCGGCGCTGTCCTATAGTAAGCGCGACTTGACCCGTAACCCAAGGCATAGGGAGCCTTCCATGGCCGCAAAAAAAGTGAAAAACCAGGTAAGCGAACTGCAGGATCAGATCCGCAAGCTGGCCGACCGTTTTGACGACGAACGTCAGAAGCAGGTCGCCGCACTGGAAAAGCAGCTTGAAGCGGCCCGCGAGCGGGTCCGCGAAGAACTGAACAAGCAGAAGGAAAACCTCGCCAAGCTGGAAGAACTGCAAAGCGAGTACCGCGAAAAAGCCAGCGACGCAGTCAGCAAGCAGGTTGACAAGCTGAAAAAAGCTGCCGATGAAGCCCTGCAGCGCGCCAAGGAATCCGAAGCCCGCAAAACGCTGCTGGAAACCGAAGTCAAGGTACTGAAAGCCACCGCCAAGCAGGCGCACAGCCTGGCCGGCTGGATTTCCAGGTACGAAAAGGACCTGGAGAAGCGCGCCAAACAGATCGAGCGCAAGGTCACTCCGGCGGCCAAACCGGCAGCGAAGAAAGCTGCTGCCAAAAAGGCCCCGGCCAAGAAAGCCGCTGCGCCGAAGGCCAAGGCAGCACCGAAAGCCAAGGCCGCCGCCAAAAAGGCTCCGGCCAAGAAAAAATCTGCCGCGAAGTAATTTTTCGCAATACAAAAAGGGCGCCTGTGAAAGGCGCCCTTTTTGTATTGCCGATACTGCCCTCAGTCCGCCGATAGCTCGTGCGTCAGGCTCTCTTCCAACCCCGACAGCACCGTCAGCGCAGCACTGGCCTCGCCGGTCACCAGCTCGCGAAGATTTCGGTAAAAGCGCACACCGACCCGGTAACCACGACCTTCGCGCCGGCAGCTGACCACCTCTGCCGGCAAGCGGCGTAGCACAAAATGACCCGCATCAAGGTTCAGCATCAGGCGACCACCGGCCGGCAAGGCACGCTCCGAAAACAGCCCGGCACCAAAGCGATTGTAGTCCAGTACATCACAACTGCCCTGCTTGCCACGCTGCCACCAGCCTGACAAACGGCGAACCTGTGCCGGCATCCGGGTGCTGATACGGGCCAGCTTACGGCGATTACTCATCAATCCCTGACGATTGTTCATGTCCTCTCCACCTCAACGAGCATGTTTTCGAAATAGTTCAGCACCGGCTGGCGCAGTTTCGGGTGCAACCCCGGCAAGGATTTCTGCATTGATGAATGCGCGGCCTTGTGAATAGTAGCCCGGCCGGCGCTGACCAGAGCACGGGTGATAGCGCCGGTCTTTACCGTGCTGATGGTGCGATCAAAGAAGTGTTCAATAGCACCATCAGTAAACATGCCCATCACCTTGACCAGATGCGCCTCATCACCACCACCCTTGCGAAACGACTCGAACATCAGCGACGCTTCATTGGCGGCCTCATCATCCAGCGGAAAGCCACACAAGTGCCTGCCATCTACCGTTATCCGGATGGCCGCAAGCTGTCTGGCCAATATCTGCTGCTCCTGAACCGAAACCTTGTGGAATACCTTGCCAACCAGCGCCCGCGACGCCTTGCCGATAATGCTGATGACGCCATTCATTACGCCCGCCATACTGCCCTGCAGATTGAGGGTCTTGACCGGGCCATCGAAGAAGGCATCAAGCACTTCATGGATAAAATCCTGGCAAATCCGGTCAATCAGCTGCTGATGAATGACCTCCGGCCGGTCCGCCACCGCTTCGCTAAAGGCATGGATATTACGGCAAAGTGTCTCGGACACAGGAAAGGCAACATACACAGGCATACTACAAACCCTGCACTGACGGCTGATATTGGCGCGCAATCATACCCGAAATCAGCTGTCACAAGGGATGACATCATCGGCACCCGACAAAGGCGCCAGGGCAAGCAACGACAGAGGCGAATAGCACTATGGAGTGGTTGAACCCGGCCTATCAGGCGCTGTTGCCCTGGATCCCCCTGATCACCGCAACCGGCATTGTCATGGCCATTGCCTCCACGCTGGCTATCCCCTGGCTGCTCATCAGAATGCCGGCCGATTACTTTGTCAGTCGCAAACGCCCGAGGCCGGATCGCAGCCTGTATGGCTGGCTGGTCTGGCTACTACGTAACAGCATCGCCGTGCTGTTGCTGGTTGCCGGGATTTTGATGCTGGTCCTGCCCGGGCAGGGCCTGCTAACCATTCTGATCGGGATCGGCCTGTCTACTTTCCCTGGCAAATACCGGCTGGAGCGAACCATCATGCGTCAGGCCGGTGTATTCAGGGCTGCGAACTGGGTCAGACAACGCTACCATCGCAGCCCGATTATCCATCCCGACCACCCTGACTATCGTTATCAGGAATCTGCACATGACCTTGATTGAAAGCCCGGCTATCCGCTGGTATGGCGACCGCCTCGAACTGCTCGACCAGCGTTCGCTGCCGCTTGAAACGCGCTGGCTGCCGCTGGACAACGCCACCGATACCGCCCACGCCATTCGCAACATGGTCGTTCGCGGTGCGCCGGCCATCGGCATTACCGCTGCCTACGGCGTGGCCCTGGCAGCCCGGGCGCTGGGCAGCAATGCCAGCCGTGCAAGCCTGCAGCCGGCGTTTGCCGTGCTGGCCGCCAGTCGGCCGACCGCAGTGAACCTGTTCTGGGCGCTGCAACGCATGCAGGCCCTGTGCGATATCAACGGCACCGAACTGATCGACCGGCTGGCCAGTGAAGCGGTCCGGATTCATGAGGATGACCGCGCCATGAATCATCGTCTGGCCGCATTCGGAGTGCCGCTGCTGGCGGAAGGCAAGCGCGTTTATACCCACTGCAACACCGGCGCGCTGGCTACCGGTGGTCACGGCACCGCACTTGGCATCATCCGCTCGGCCTGGGCCGCCGGAAGGATTACCGGCGTGGTCGCCGGTGAAACCCGGCCATGGCTGCAGGGCGCGCGCCTGACCAGCTGGGAGCTGTTGCAGGAAAACATTCCGGTGACATTGGTAGTCGATAGCGCCGCCGGCCACGTGTTTAAAAGCGGTGATATAGGCGCAGTCATTGTTGGCGCCGACCGCATCACCGCCAATGGCGATACCGCCAACAAGATTGGCACCTACAATCTTGCCGTGCTGGCCAGGTACCATGGCATTCCGTTTATTGTTGCCGCGCCGCTGTCGACCATTGATCCGCAGCTGGCCACTGGCGATGCCATCGAAATCGAGCAGCGCAGTGCTGACGAAGTGCGCTGCATTCAGGGCCTGCCGGTGGCGCCGGAAAACGTCCCGGCGTTCAACCCGGCCTTTGATGTCACCCCGGCGCAGCTGATCAGCGCCATTGTCACCGAACACGGTGTGATCGAACGTCCCGACACTGATAAAATGGCCGCCCATCTGGCCTCGGCAGGAAAACCACGCTGATGACTGCACGCCCCTGGTCCCCGACCCTTTTCCGTGAAGCCGCGCGCAACATTGCCGCGATCGGCCAGCGCCTGTATGAGCACGGCTGGTCACCGGCTACCAGCTCGAATTATTCGATGCGATTGAACGCGGACTATTGTGCCGTCACCGTATCCGGCAAGGACAAGGGCACGCTGAACGAAGCCGATGTCATGGTCGTCGATATGCAGGGCGTGCCGGCCAGCAACGGCAAGCCGTCCGCGGAAACCGGCCTGCACACCCGCATCTACCAGCGCTTTGCCGACATCGGCGCGGTGCTGCACACCCACAGTCTGGCCAGCACCGTGTTGACCATGCACTGGCCGGAACCTAATGAGCTGGTGTTAAAGGGCTACGAGCTTCTGAAAGCACTGGATGGTGTGAACACGCATGACACCGAGCTGGTCATTCCGATATTTGACAACACCCAGGATATTGATGCGCTTGCTGATGAAGTCGATGCTGCGATAGTCGCTGGCCGCATTCGCTACGCTTACCTGATTCGCGGCCACGGCATTTACACCTGGGCAAAAGACATGGCCACCTGCTTCCGCCAGATCGAAGCGCTGGAAGTGTTACTGGCCGTTGAACTGGAACGCCGCAAGATCGGCGCCTGAGGAGACTATCCATGAGTGCAATCCGCGTTTATCACGATAACGATGCCGGCAACCCGACCCTCGACAGCCGCGACCACATTGAAATCCGCCGGGCGCTGAATGAAGCTGGTGTGCGATTTGAACAATGGCAGACCGACGCCAGCATCGCACCAGGCGACAGTCAGGAAAAAGTGATTGCCGCCTATCGCGCCGACATCGACCGGCTGATCGCCGAGCAGGGTTATCAGACCGTGGATGTGGTCAGCCTGAACAGTGATCACCCGCAGAAGGCCGAACTGCGCAAAAAATTTCTTGATGAGCACCGTCATAGCGAAGATGAGGTGCGCTTCTTTGTCGCCGGCAGTGGTTTGTTCAGCCTGCATATCGGCGACAAGGTTTACGAAGTGCTGTGTGAACAGGGCGATCTGATTTCCGTGCCGGCCAACACGCCGCACTGGTTCGACATGGGCCCGAATCCGTATTTTATCGCCATCCGCCTGTTCAACAATCCGGACGGCTGGGTCGCCAACTTCACCGGCTCGGATATTGCCAGCCGCTTTCCGCGTCTGGAGAACTGAGCCGATGGTGCAGGCGGTCGTCACCGACATTGAAGGCACCACCAGCAGCATCTCGTTTGTCAAAGAGGTACTGTTTCCCTACGCTGCGGCGCACATGGCAAGCTTTCTGCACGAGCGCTGGGACGAGCCGGCAGTGCAGGAACAGATCCGCGCGCTGGCCGCTGATACTGGTGAGGATGTGGCAACCGCAGACGATGCGGACCGCATTCTGCAGCAATGGATTCGGGAAGATCGCAAGGCGACGCCATTGAAAGCCTTGCAAGGAATGATCTGGAAAGCCGGCTACCAGTCCGGCGCCTACACCGCGCACCTTTACCCCGACACCGCCCCTGCCCTGCAGCGCTGGCATGATGCCGGCCTGCCGCTGTATGTCTACTCATCCGGTTCGATTGCGGCGCAGAAACTGTTTTTCGGTTACAGCGATGCCGGTGATCTGACGCCGTTATTCAGTGGTTATTTCGATACCACTACAGGCATGAAGCAGGAAACGGATTCTTATCGGAAGATTGCTCAAGCCATTGGCGTGCCCGCCAGTGAGATTGTGTTTCTCTCGGATATCGAAGGCGAATTGAATGCCGCGCGGGAAGCAGGGTTTCTGACGGTGCTGCTGGACCGGGATGGCAAAGCGCCGGCCAGCAGTCATCAGTGTGTAAAAAGCTTCGCCGATATCTCTCTTTGAAAGAGCTCTAAACGAAGATATTGGCCGATGGCACATTGCGAGGCCGAAGCGCCTGTCAGGTGATTCGGCCGGAGAATTCACTGCCGACCTCCGCAAAAACGCTCCGAACCAAAACCTTTACAGCAGCTTCTCGCTGGATACCACCACGCCGTTGTTATCGACATAAACATAATCGCCCGGCCGAATAGTCACCCCGCCGAAACTGATGTCGATATTCAACTGGCCTTCATCACGGCGCACTGACTTCAAAGGCACACAACCAAGCGTCACCACACCGAGATCCAGCTTGCCGAGCTCATCCACATCACGGCAGGCACCGTAGATCAGCACGCCGCTCCAGCCATTTTTGACCGCACTCTCGCCAATCATGTCACCAATCAGCGCCATACGCAGGGAAGCGCCGCCATCCACCACCAGCACCTTGCCGTGGCCGTCAGTTGCCAGCGTTGCCTTGACCCGTGAGTTATCTTCGAAGCATTTAACGGTCACTGCTGCGCCGTGAAATGCCTTACGGCCGCCATAGCTGTGCCACTGCAATCCGCTGACCACACGGACCTTGTCTTCATTGGCATCACAGATATCACAGGTTACAAAACTCACGGATCACCTCAGTTGTTGGGCAAAAGCTGCCGGGCAAATTTTTGCAGGTCGCGGTAACGCAATCGATGCACTACGGCTCACGGCGTATTCTCTTCTGCATTGGCGTCCGGTTCATCGCTTCGCAGCCAGTGGCTGAGCACAACATCAAGGTCCTCGAGATGCACCGGCTTGGCCATGTAGTCATCCATTCCGGCCGACAGGCAACGGGCCTCTGCGCCTTCCATGGTGTTGGCCGTCATCGCCACGACCGGGACATGGCGACCGCTACCCTCCTCTCTGGCACGGATTGTGCGAGTGGTTTCAAAACCATCAACTTCCGGCATCATGCAATCCATCAGCACCAGATCAAATTGCTCTCGTTCCATCAGCGTCAGCGCAGCGCGACCATCCGCCACGGTTTTTACCTGATATCCAAGCTTGTCGAGCATGCCGCGGGTGACGATCTGGTTGATCTCGTTGTCTTCCACCAGTAGCAACCGCCATTTTTTTCGGCCAGCCATATCTGGCGCCGTAGTGATCCTGCGGTCTTCCGCCGGTCGGACACTTTCAAGATCGAACAGGCGGCGTAATGATTCTCGCAAAATACGGCGATGGACCGGCTTGATCAATACGTCGAGGCGCGAATGCTGGCTGATCAGCTGCTGGATCTGATGCTCACCTCTTTCCACCAGTGTGGTGAGCAGGATAACGCGCATGGAACCGAGCTTCGGATCCTCCAGCACAGTACGAACCAGATTGACCGCAGAGTCCTTTCGCGTGGCGGTATCTGTTATTAGCACAGAAAAACTGGCGTGTTCACGCAAACCACCACGCAGCGCCTGCAGCGCATGATCATAATCATTGGCCGCCAGGCAGTTGACATCCAGCGCCTCGATTTCCTCGGTCAATGCCGCTGCGTTACCGGGCAAGGCTCCGGCAACCAGCACTGCACGGCCTGCCATCAAGGTGCGCAGCTTGTCGCGACCTTGCATGTCCGGCTGCATGCCAAGACGGGCGCTAAACCAGAAGCGGCTGCCCTGCCCCGGCTTGCTTTCTACATGAATGTTGCCGTCCATGGCTTCTACCAGCCCTTTGCAGACCAGCAGGCCAAAGCCGGTACGGCGAGCGGCAAACAGATCCTGCTCACTTTCTTCCAGCAGTTCATCAAGAAACAGGCCGGCAGCAGTTTCCGCATCCATGCCGGGGCCCTGATCACGTACTGACACCTGCAACATACCATCCTGATCGGATAGTGCTGAAAAGCTGATCTCAAGGCAGATCTCACCCTGCTTACTGAACTTGATGGCATTGCTAAGCAGATTATTGATGATTTGCATCAACCGCTCACGATCACCACGCAAGCGCTGCGGTAAATGACGATCAATCACACAGGACAGTTCCAGCCCCCCATGCTGTGCAGCTGCACCGTAAGCATCCAGACTCTCTTCCAGCGCCGTGCGCAGATCGAACCAGTCCGGATTCAGGGTGATACGACGGGTCAATACGCGGCTGTAATCGAGCACATCATCAATCAGGGTCAGCAACAGATTACCCGACTGGGTAGCATGCTGGTGATACTCGCGCTGCTCCTCGCTCATTGCCGTCTCGCGCAGCAGAGACAGCATGCCCATGATCGAATTCATTGGCGTACGAATCTCATGGGCAAGCCGGTATACCAGACTCAGCTGAATCTGGCCCGATGCCAGTTTCTGGGCAGGCGCGACTTCAACCACCGGTCGGCGCTCGCGATTCACCGTGTGCCAGAAAGCCATATATTGCTCGCGATAAAGACGCGACAGGTAAAGCAGATAAGTCGCCAGCAGCCCGGCGAGCACCAGGCCCTCAGCTGTCTGCAACGACAAAAGCGCAGCAGTGCCAGGTGCCAGCATCAACAAGGCATAGCTCTGGCGAACCCGCAACGCGGCCATCCATGATGTGCTCAGTGCGGTCGACACGCCGATAACGTAGACCGCCACCAGCAGGAAACTGAACGAAGGGCCGCTCAGCATCACCACCGTTGCCAGCAGCACCCCCCAGACAAAGGCATGCATGAGCAGGCCGAACCCGAACATGCGCCGCCAGCGGCCCGGCGCAGCGCCATGCAGGCTGTCAAAGCGGGCCATCAGAAAAATCCGGTAGATCGCTGTGAGGACAATGGCCAGGCCGAAGCCCAGCGCCAGCGACTCATGCTCCCGGTACAAACCGCCGACGCTGCCCAACACCACAAACACGATCAGTGCAGCAAGCACGCCGGAAACCGAGGTACGGGCGGCGCCGTAATCGATCCGGCGCATCACCTTGCGGTCCCGGAGTGGTGGCAGCGAGTGACTCGACATCGGCGTTCCCTGGCAGCGGTGACAGTAATCAGAGAACCGGGCACGGGGCCCGGATTTCAGGGGCCCTTAAGTTACCACCGCCCCCTTTTCCCTGCCACTACGGCGACGCTGGTCGAGCACGATCAGCAGCGGGACAAAGAAGAAGAAATCCACCACCAACGCCATGGCGATGGTAATGGCAGAGAGCAGGCCCATGCTGGAATTCGGATAGAAGTTACTGGTGCCGATCACGGCGAAGTTAGCCACCAGCACCACCGAGGTGGCAATCAGCGCCACACCCACGGTGCGGAACGCATAGCGCACCGCATCGGCGGTATCCAGACCATGTTCACGCTTGGCTCGAACATACTTGCTGAGAAAATGCACAGTATCGTCAACCACAATGCCCAGTGTCATACAGGCCACCACCGATACTGCCAGGCCGATTTCGCCGCTGATCAAACCCCATATACCGAATGCCATGGCGGCCGGCAGCAGGTTCGGTAGCAGCGAGAGAAAGCCGTACCACCAGGAGCGCAGTGCCAGAACCAGCAGCAAGGAAACGCTGGCCAGCGCCAGCGCCGCGCCGGTCAGCATGCTTTCGATGTTTTTCATGGTTATCCGGCCAAACAGGATATCCATGCCGGTACCGCGGGCCTGCATCACCTCAGGCCAGTTGTCCTGCATCCAGGCCTCGACGCGATCATTGAAATCCAGCACCGGATGCGAGCCGATATTCTTCAACATCAGCGCCACCCGACCATATTCCTTGCCGATATCCAGCTGACTTTCCAGCCCGAGTCCCTGCGGCAAAGACAGTTCATACATCAATGTGTACTGGCTGATCAGATCTCGCTGCCCGGGCACACGGTAGTAGTCCGGGTCACCCCCATTGAGATCGCGATTCAATCGCTTGATCACATCCGTATAGGCGCTGACATACATCACCTCCGGCTGCTGCTCCAGCCAGCCGACAAAGCGATCAAGGTTTTGCAGGTATTCCGGCTCCATGGTGCCGCCGGTCTCGCCACTTGGCACCATGTAGTCGATCCGGTGCATGCCGCTCAGTTCGCGCATCGCGAAATCATTGACACGACGTACCTCGAAAGAGGTATCAAAATACTCGTTGAAGACATCGTTAACATTGTTCAGCGGCACGCAGGCAATTAACGCCAGTACCAGCGCGCCCATACCGAACAACAAACGTCGGCTGTGACGAATAACCCAGTCTGCCAGCGCAACCATGGCCGGCTGGTAATCGGCCTGCCGCCTGGCAGTAATGCGATGCGGAAGGAGCATCACCAGCGCAGGCAACAACGCTACCGACAGGATGAACGCCAACAACACGCCAATGAACACCACGTCACCGAGGGCACGGAATGGCTGCGACTCGGAAAAATTGAGAATGGCAAAACCGATGGCCGTGGTCAGACTGGTGAGCCAGACCGGCTGGAAATTCACTCGCAAGCTCTCCAGCATCGCCACCCGGAGCTCCTTGCCAACCAGCCGCTCATGCCGATAAGTAGACAGAATATGAACGCAATCGGCCACCGCCAGCGTCAGAATCATTGCCGGCGCCATCCCCACAATCGGCGAGAATTCGATCCCAAGCCAGACCGACAACCCCATGGCCATGGCAATCGAAAGCATCACAACAATAACGACAATGCCGGTGAACATCAGGCTGCGCAAAATCAGTAGCAGGCAGACCAGCATGGCGAGGAAGGCCAGCGGCAGGGTAAAGGACATGGCCTGATCAGTAGCCAGCTTGGTGGCTTCGGCAAACACTACCGTGCCGGTCAGCATAAAATCGATATCCGGGTAACGCTTGCTGAACTCTTGCGTCAGCGCCCGCGACGCCTCGGTAATCATCGGCGCGTCGCGACTGCCCTCGTCCATGGTCACCGTCACCACCACGCCGGCGACATGGCCACTCGGCGAGATGTGCCGACCGATGAGAGAGCGCTCCGCTAACGCGATACGGCGAATCCGCGCTATCGCCTCATCGTCCAGCGCAGCAGCATTATCGACCAGATAGTTGACGGCGAGATCATCACCGTCGACCTCGGTGTGCTGGAAGTTGACCAGCGAATCGACCCGGGTGGAATTCGGCAGGGTCCAGGCCGCCTCGGTCAGCTCCTCCAGAGCGATCAGGTTATCCCGGGTAAAGATGTCGCCATTAGCCGGATGGACGATGATGAACACCGACTCATTGCTGGTAAAGCGGTCCTCCAGCTCGCGAAACAGGTGGAAATCCGGGTTCTCCTCGGTAAAGAAGATGCGCGGGTCATTATTGTTCTGGAAATCGCGCAGGCTGAAAGTGGCCAGCCCGGTCAGAAACAGGGTCAACAGGACAATGGTCCAGGGATGATCGACCACCAGATGGTTCCACCGATTCAACATAAACGAGCTACTCCGGCCAGGGACGACAGAGTGTATACCAGTGCTGAACCCCGGCGCAGGGTCATTCTGTGTCGATTCCGGCAGCTATGTGGCCGGAGCTAATTTACGTTAACGTAAACTTTGCCTACACTCGGCCGGACCGGATCTGGACCCTTGGCACCCCTATGGCGGCAAAGAAGAAGACCTGCTGGAGTATCGGTGAGCTGGCGCGGGAGTTTGACGTCACGACCCGTACCATCCGCTTCTATGAAGACGAGGGCCTGCTCAAACCGAGCCGGAACGGCCAGACCCGGATCTACAGCGCCGCCGACCGCACTGCCCTGAAACTGATCCTGCGCGGCAAGCGCCTGGGCTTTTCGCTGGCCGAGAGCCGACAGCTGATCCAGATGTACAACCCGGACGCCAACCGTGTCCAGATCGAGGCGCTGCTGGCCAAGATCCATGAGCGACGCGCCCAGCTCAACCAGCAGCTGTGTGACATCGAAGTAATGCAACTGGAACTGGACGAGGCCGAGCAACGCTGCCTCAAGTCCCTCAAATAACCGGAGACCACCATGACCTTCCCTTCCCTTAACCACGACCTCGGCGAAACCCTTGATGCCCTGCGCGACAGCGCCCGCGCTTTTGCCAACAAAGAGATCGCCCCGCGCGCCGCCGAGATCGACCGCTCCAACCAGTTCCCGATGGATCTGTGGCGAAAAATGGGCGACATGGGCCTGCTCGGCATAACGGTGGGCGAAGAATATGGCGGCACCGGTCTTGGCTATCTGGCCCATACCATTGTCACCGAAGAAATCTCCCGCGCCTCGGCCTCGGTCGGTCTGTCCTATGGCGCCCACTCGAATCTGTGCGTTAACCAGATCTGGCTGAATGGCAACGATGCCCAGCGGGCCAGGTATCTGCCCAAACTCGTTAGTGGTGAGCACGTCGGTGCACTGGCAATGAGCGAACCGGGCGCCGGTTCCGACGTGGTCAGCATGAAGCTGCGTGCTGACCGCCAGGGTGACCACTATGTACTGAACGGCAACAAGATGTGGATCACCAACGGCCCGGATGCCAACACCTATGTAATTTACGCCAAAACCGATATCCAGGCCGGTCCGCGCGGCATCACGGCGTTTATTGTCGAGCGTGACTTCCCCGGCTTTTCCCGCGCCCAGAAACTCGACAAGCTCGGCATGCGCGGCTCGAACACCTGCGAGCTGGTGTTCGAGGACTGCAAGGTGCCGGCGGAAAATATTCTCGGCAAGGAAGGCGATGGCGTGCGGGTGTTGATGAGCGGCCTCGATTACGAGCGCACCGTATTGTCCGGTGGCTGTGTCGGCCTGATGCAGGCCTGCATGGATGTGGTGGTGCCATATGTGCACGAGCGCAAGCAGTTTGGTCAGGCGATTGGCGAGTTCCAGCTGATGCAGGGCAAGCTGGCCGACATGTATGTGATGCTGAATACCAGTCGCGCCTATCTGTATGCAGTAGCGCGGGCCTGTGACCGCGGCGAAACCAGCCGCAAGGATGCCGCCGGTGTAATCCTGTATTGCGCGGAGAATGCCACGAAGATGGCGCTGGAGTCGATTCAGGTTCTTGGTGGCAATGGCTATATCAATGACTATCCAACCGGGCGCTTCCTGCGCGATGCCAAGCTGTACGAAATCGGGGCCGGCACCAGTGAGATTCGGCGGATGTTGATCGGGCGGGAGCTGTTCAAGGAAACCGCCTGATTTTTTCCCGGACGTTGGCACATTGATTGGTAGCGAGGGGAGTGTGTGGCTTTTCCGGGACCATCGGAGCCATGGATGGCGGAGATGAGCTACAGGGACGTACTCGTGCGTGTCCCGGCAAAGCCACACACTCCTCTCGCCCGCACCCAAACTATCAGTCACACGAGCAGAGGCACCAGAACGATGCCCAGAATCCACAGCAACATCCAGCCCGGATCAGCCGAGTTCGGCACCAACCGCGAACATAACCTGAAGCTGCGCTCCGACCTGAAAGGCATGCTCGACCGCATTGCCCATGGTGGTGGTGAAGCCGCTGAAGAAAAACTCCGCCAGCGCGGCAAGCTGCCAGTACGCGAGCGCATCAATCGTCTGCTCGATCCCGGCTCACCGTTTCTGGAACTGTCCGCGCTGGCCGCAGAAGGTGTTTATGGTGAAGACGTTCCCGCCGCCGGCTGCATTGGCGGTATCGGCCGAGTCGAAGGGGTCGAATGCGTCATCGTCGCCAACGACCCCACCGTCAAGGGCGGCAGTTACTACCCGTTAACGGTAAAAAAGCACCTGCGCGCCCAGACCATTGCTGCGGAAAACAACCTGCCGTGCATTTATCTGGTCGATTCCGGCGGTGCCAACCTGCCGCGCCAGGATGAAGTGTTCCCGGATCGCGAACACTTCGGCCGGATTTTTTTCAATATGGCCAACATGTCAGCACGCGGCATCCCGCAAATTGCCGTGGTGCTCGGCTCCTGCACCGCCGGCGGCGCCTATGTGCCGGCGATGGCCGATGAAACCATTATGGTGCGCAACAACGGCACTATTTTTCTTGCCGGGCCGCCGCTGGTTAAAGCCGCCACTGGCGAGGAAGTCACCTCGGAAGAACTTGGCGGCGCAGTACTGCACTGCGAACAATCCGGGGTTGCCGATCATCTTGCTGAAGACGAACCGCACGCCCTGCAGTTAACCCGCCAGTGCATCAAACGACTCAACTGGCGCAAGCCGGACCAGCTCGACATCCGCCCGGCCCGGCCGCCGGCATTTGACCCGGAAGAGCTGCTCGGCATTATTCCGCCCAGCACACGCCAGCCGATGCCGGTGCGCGAAATCATTGCCCGGATTGTCGATGACTCGGATCTCGACGAATTCAAGAGCCGCTATGGCACCACTCTGGTGACCGGCTTTGCCCGCATTCATGGCATCCCGGTCGGCATTGTCGCCAACGATGGCGTGCTCTATTCCGAATCCGCCATGAAAGGCGCGCACTTTGTCGAGCTGTGCAATCAGCGCAAGATTCCGTTGATTTTTCTGCAGAACATCACCGGCTTTATGGTCGGCAAGAAATATGAAGCCGAAGGCATTGCCAAACATGGCGCCAGAATGGTCAACGCGGTGGCTTGCGCGCGGGTACCGAAATTTACCGTCGTCATCGGTGGCAGTTTCGGTGCCGGCAACTATGGTATGTGCGGCCGTGCCTACGATCCGCGCTTCCTGTTTATGTGGCCAAACGCACGCATCTCGGTAATGGGCGGCGAACAGGCGGCCAGCGTGCTGACGCAGGTCAAAGGTGCGTCCCTGCGTAACAAGGGACAAAGCTGGAGCAAGGAAGAAGCCGAAGCCTTCAAGGCGGAGATGGTTGAGCGCTACGACACCATGGCACAACCGGTCTATGCCAGCGCCAGACTCTGGGATGACGGCGTGATTGATCCGGCCGACACCCGTAATGTACTTGGCCTGGCATTGTCGGCCAGCCTGAATGCAGAAATCAGCGAGACACGCTACGGCGTGTTCCGAATGTAAGGAGAATCGACATGAGCGTCTCACTGAATATCGACAAGGATCTGGCCCGCATCACGCTGGATAACCCGGCAAAACACAACGCCTTCGATGGCGGCATTATCGAGGCACTGATCAGCGCCTTTAACGAAGCCTCTGCCAACGATCATGTGCGCATTATTCTGCTTGCCGGCAAGGGCCGGCACTTCAGCGCCGGCGCCGATCTGAACTGGATGAAACGCATGGCCGAACTCGACCGGGAGCAGAACCAGGCCGACTCCCTGCGCATGGCGGAACTGATGCGCACCATCGACCGCGCCGGCAAACCGGTGGTCTGCCGGGTTCAGGGCGCGGCGTTCGGTGGCGCACTGGGCCTGATCTGTGCCTGCGATATCGCCGTTGCCAGTGACGATGCCCGCTTCTGTCTCAGCGAGGTCAAGCTCGGCATCCTGCCGGCGGTAATTTCGCCCTATGTGGTCCGTGCCATGGGCGCCCGCCAGGCGCAGCGCTATTTCATGACAGCGGAAATCATTCCGGCGGCCACCGCAGAACGACTCGGCCTTGTTCACGAACAGGTCCCCGCCGATCAGCTTGATGTCCGTATCGACGCCATTATTCAGGCGCTGCGTCAGGGCGCCCCGCAGGCACAGCTGAAAAGCCGTGAGCTGATCGAGCAGGTAGCTGACCGGCCGATTGATGCCGGCGTGATCGGCTACACCGCCGAGCTGATTGCCACATTGCGCACCGAAGATGAAGGCCGCGAAGGCCTCAGCGCCTTTCTCGACAAGCGCGCATCACGCTGGAGCGCATCATGATCAAACGTCTGCTGATCGCCAACCGTGGTGAAATCGCCCGACGCATTATTCGCACCTGTCGCGCCCACGGCATTGAAACAGTTGCCGTGTATTCCGATGCCGACATTAACTTGCCCCATGTCCGCGAAGCGGATATGACCGTGCGTCTTGGCCCGGCATCAGCACGGGAGAGCTATCTGGATATCGACAAGGTAGTGGCCGCTGCTGTCAGTAGCGGCGCTGATGCGATCCACCCCGGTTACGGCTTTCTTTCCGAGAACACTGCCTTTGCCGCCGCCTGTGATAAAGCCGGCATTATTTTTGTCGGCCCGCCGGCACAGGCCATCAAGCTGATGGGTGACAAGGCCGCCGCGCGCAAGTTGATGGCGGAAACCGGAGTCCCGGTGCTGCCCGGCTGTGACCAGGATATCCGTGATGACCATCAGCTGATGGAACAAGCAAAGCGCATCGGCTTTCCGCTGCTGGTCAAGGCCGTTGCCGGCGGCGGCGGAAAAGGCATGCGGGTGGTCCACGGCGAGGCGGATTTTATCGAAGCCCTGCACGGCGCCCGGCGCGAAGCGAAGGCCGCATTTGGCGATGATCGTGTGTTGCTTGAGCGCTACCTGTCCAGCGCCCGGCATATCGAAGTGCAGGTGTTCGCCGACCAGCATGGTCATACCCTGCACCTGTTCGAGCGCGACTGTTCAGTCCAGCGCCGTCATCAGAAAATTATTGAGGAAGCGCCAGCGCCGGGCCTGACCGAGGCACAGCGCACCGCCGTGGGTGAAGCCGCGGTGCAGGCCGCCAAAGCGATTGCTTATGTCGGCGCCGGCACGGTGGAATTCCTGTTTGCAGATGGTCATTTCTATTTTATGGAAATGAACACCCGGCTGCAGGTCGAGCACCCGGTCACCGAAATGATTACCGGCGAGGATCTGGTCTGGTGGCAGCTGTGCGTCGCCGCTGGCCAGCCGCTGCCGAAACAGCAACACGAACTGCGCATTCATGGCGCTGCTATGGAAGTGCGCATCTATGCGGAGGACCCGTGGCAAAATTTCATGCCCTCCTCCGGCCTGCTGCGCACGCTGGTCTGGCCCCGTGACCAGGCCCGGGTTGACAGCGGCTACGAACAGGGCGACCGGGTCGAGTCGTTCTATGATCCGATGATTGCCAAGATCATCAGTCATGGCGAGAGCCGTGATGCGGCCCGTCAGCAACTGATGCAGGCTCTTTCTGCCACCCTGATCGATGGCATTCACCACAACTGTGGATTCCTGTATCAGGTACTCGGCAGCGATGCCTTTACCAGTGCCAATCTCGACACACGCCTGCTTGAGCAACATCCGCAGCTTATGCAGCAGCCAAAACAGAATCCGGCGCTGATCGCTGTGGCCGGCGCGGTTGCGCTTACCGAACCACCATCGTCCAGCGACCCGTGGCAATCCCTGCAGGGCTGGCGGCCGTTTTCGCTGCGCCTGCAGCAACAGGAACTGAGCATTGCTGACGCTACCGTACTGGTACAGATCCATTCAGACCCGCAGCAACGCAGCGCCACCGTCAATGGTGAGCAACGCAGCCTGCACTGGCAAACGCGGGGTCAGACAATCTCGCTAGCCTGGGGCACCGACACTCTCAGCGCAGCTTTCGTCAGCGACCAGCAGGGTGTCCTGCTGAACATTCATGGTGACAGCGTACGTCTCCAACGCCCCGATGCCTGCCGCGGCCAACAACAGCACGGCAGCCGCCACGCACCGTTTGCGGCGCCGATGAGCGGCAACGTGGTCGCCGTTCATGTGCAACCCGGCAGCAGCGTCAAGGCGGGCAGCGCTGTAATCACCATGGAAGCGATGAAAATGGAACACACCCTGCGGGCACCGGCGGACGGCACCATCACTGCCCTGCTTGCGGCGGTCGGCGAACAGGTCAGTGAAGGTACGTTGCTGGCCGAATTCAATGCCAGCCAAGCGGAGCCGTCATGACCGGGCCGACGCCTCTCTGGAGCCCGCCGGAAATACGCCGGAATGCCAGCCGTATGCAGGCATTCCTGCAGAACGCCGGGCAACAGCATGATCGAACCTTGCGCAGCTATAACGAGCTGCACCACTGGTCAGTCAGCGACGTGGACGCGTTCTGGCGGCAGATCTGGCAATTCTGCGGCATCCTCGGTGACGGACCAGGTGAAACCGTACTGCAACGTGCCGAGCGCTTTCAGGACAGCCGCTGGTTTCCCCGGGCGCGACTGAATTTTGCCGAAAACCTGCTCAAGCGTCGTGACAATGGCACTGCCATCATCGCCGTTGACGAGATTGGCAGCCGCACGGAACTGAGCTGGCAGCAACTTTATCAACAGGCCGGCCGCTTCGCCGCCGCCCTGAAACAGCATGGTATTGTTCCGGGCGATCGCATTGCCGGCTATATGCCAAACCGGGCTGAAACCGTGATTGCCGCGCTCGGCGCCAGCTGGATCGGCGCGGTCTGGTCATCCTGTTCGCCGGATTTCGGGGTCAGCGCCGTGCTCGACCGGTTCGGCCAGATTCAACCGCGCATCCTGATTGCCGCCGACCACTATCACTACAACGGCAAGCTGATCGACCTGTCATCCCGGGTGGCCGATATTGCTGCACAGTTGCAGGTGGAAACGCTTGTCTGCGTGGCAGACACAGTGATCGACAGCGGCGTACCGAGCGTGACGCTGGATGGTTGGCTCGGCAAGGTGAACAGCATTCCTGATTTTGTCCGCCTGCCGTTCAATCATCCGCTTTATATTCTCTATTCCTCCGGCACGACTGGTGTGCCGAAATGTATTGTCCACGGCGCCGGCGGCACCCTGCTGCAACATGCCAAGGAACTGCAGCTGCACAGTGATCTTGGCGTTGATGAGCGGCTGTTCTATTTCACCACCTGCGGCTGGATGATGTGGAACTGGCTGGTGTCCGGCTTGCAGACCGGCGCCAGCATTGTGCTCTATGACGGCAACCCGGCCTGGCCGGACACCGCCCGGCTGTTTGATCTTGTCGATGCCGAGCAGATCACTCACTTCGGTACCAGTGCCAAATTTATTCAGGCAGTGGAGAAATCCGGCCTGAAACCGGTCCGCCAGCATTCCCTGAAAACACTGAAAGTGCTGTTCTCTACCGGTTCACCATTGCTGCACGAGAGTTACGACTACATATACCGGGACATCAAGGCCGACCTGCTGGTAGCGTCGATTTCCGGCGGCACCGACATCGTCTCCTGCTTCGCACTGGGCAATCCTTTGCTACCGGTGTTTCGCGGCGAGCTGCAATGCCTTGGCCTTGGCATGGATGTGGCCGTCTTCAATGACGCCGGCATCCCGGTTGACAACGAAAAAGGTGAGCTGGTCTGCCGCACGCCGTTCCCGTCCATGCCGGTTGGCTTCTGGAATGATGCCGATGGCAGCAAATACAAGCACGCCTATTTCAGCCGCTTTGACAATGTCTGGGCCCATGGCGACTACGCCGAAACCCGGCGGCACGAGGATCATACCGGCCTGATTATCCATGGTCGCAGTGATGCGGTACTGAACCCCGGTGGCGTTCGTATCGGCACCGCAGAAATCTATCGACAGGTAGAGACACTGGATGCCATCCGCGAAAGTGTCGTGGTTGGTCAGAACTGGCAGGGAGATGTGCGGGTGGTGCTGTTTGTTGTTCTGCAGCCGGGCCACACGCTGAGCGATGAACTCCAGAGCACCATTCGGAAAGCTATTCGTGACGGCGCCAGTCCACGTCATGTGCCGGCGAAAATTCTCGAGGTGCCGGCCATTCCGCGCACCGTCAGCGGGAAAATTGTCGAGCTTGCCGTGAGGGAAGTGATTCACGGCCGGGCCGTTACCAATCAGGGCGCGCTGGCAAACCCGGAAGCGCTGGAACACTTTCGCGCGCGCCCGGAACTCGGCTAAGAGAACCTCTGAAAAACCGTGCTATCTGCTGTAGGAGCGGCCGACCAGCCGCGATCATCTTGCAAAACAATTCGCGGTCGATCGACCGCTCCTGCGCAATTCGAGGGTTCTTCGCAGAATAATCAGCGACGGATCTGCGATAACACCTGGGTCATGGTGTGATCACCGTGCGGGGTCAGTTGCCACCAGGTCTGGCCACTGCCCTCCCGTGACGGGCTTTTGCGGATCAGGCCCAGAGCGCGCAACTGAATCTTGACCTGATTGAACGAGCCGGTGGACAGCACCACGTTACGGACTGCATGTGCCTTTGGCATGACCTGCTGAACGTCCATCAATGCCCGGGCGGCAATCGCTTCTTCCAGCGCCTCACGCATGACCGCTTCCGGCACTTCGCTCATCATCTGCGGGCCTACCGCGGCGACCACCTCATCCCAGGTCATCCTGCGCTCTGCCATGGTTACCTTGCAGTCACCCTTGATATAGGCATTACAGCTGTACTGCAGAGCCACTGAATCGGAACCACGGGCGAGTGTTTCGAGCGAGGGACGCCAGCCTGCGGTCAGCTCGTGCTTCTCACGCTCGAGATCTTCGATACGTTTTTTCAGGTCCTGTACTTCACGAACCTGGGACAGGTCCGCCACCTGCGCTGCCCGCACCCAGCCAGGCGCCGGGTTCTGCCTGACCAGCATCGGCATAGCCTTGCGCACCACCTCGGCAAGATCATCCGGATTACTCCAGTGGCGGAAGATGGCGGCCTTGTCCTGCAGCAGCTTGCGAAAATCGCGAAACCGAACATCACCTTCCCGAGTAGCCTCACGGCGATTCTCCGGCAGAAGTTCCGGATGGTCATGCAAGAAGGCGATGACCGGCTTCTTCTTGGTGGCCGCATAGACATATTCACGGTGGGTGTAGCTCAAACCGATGGGCGACAGGGTGCCGTAGCGCCCGCCGACCAGCACAACGTAATAGTCACACTCGTTGATGACCTGCTGGATCATCGGCCACTGGTTGTTCTGCTCGGTTGGATACAGCTCCATCCCGGTCGGAATCATGCCCAGCGACAGCAAGGACATCATCAGCTCCTGCCGGGCATCCTGCAGGTCTGTGAAGGTCGAGCTGACAAACACCTGATACTTCTTGTCGCTGGTCACTCAGGGCCCCGGAAACAAATCACATTGTGTCGTTATAGCGGTGTATTTAAGCCGCTTTACCCAGTGGCCACAACCCGCCTCAGAGCGGACATCGCGAAATGATCATGTTAGCCTCGGACCACAAAGGGGAAAGGGAAGCCGGAAGCCGCATGCAGACCATTGCCTTCTACAACCTCAAGGGCGGGGTCGGCAAGACCGCCACCGCCGTCAATCTGGCCTGGCACGCTGCCCGCTGGAAGCATCGCACCCTGCTCTGGGATCTTGACCCCCAGGGCGCGGCCAGCTTCTACCTCGGCGTCGACGGAGAGAAGGGCTACAAGGCCGGCAGCCTGCTCAAGGGCCGGCAGCCGATCGGCCGGCTCAAGGTGGAAACCCGCTGGCAAGGGCTCGACGTCATTCCCTCGGACCTGACCCTGCGCAATCTCGACGTCAAGCTGAGCGAATCGGGCAACCCGCGCGCCGCACTGAAAAAACTGATTGAACCACTTGGCGAACACTACAGCCTGACTTTTCTGGATTGCCCGCCAACCCTGAGCCCGGTGGCCGAAAGCATTTTTGCCGCTGCGGACGTACTGGTCGTACCTGTCATTCCGACCCACCTGTCACTGCGGGCGCTGGAGCAGGTACGCGAATGGTTGAAGGAAAAAAAATACGGCGACCTGAAGGTATTGCCGTTCTTCAACATGGTAGACCGACGCCGGCTGCTGCATCTGGAGATGATCGTCAAACCGCCGGCGGCAATGCGCGGCGGCCTGAAAACCTGGATACCCTACTCGACCCATGTTGAACAAATGGGCGAACATCGCGCCCCGATCGGCGAATTTGCCCACCATACCCCGGCGGCGAGAGCCTATCGACACCTCTGGTTCGAGCTGGCCGAGAAGCTGAAACTCTAGACAAACCAGAGAGCCTCTGAATAACCGGAGCGGTCGATCGAGCGCGATTCGCTCGAAAAGATCGCGGCCGATCGGCCGCTCCTGCAACGGATATGGCAGCTTTTCAGAGGTGCTAGAGCAGGCCGTCCTCGCCATAGCAGCTCTGGGCGACCAGATTCTGCGCCAGAATAAAGCGGTCCTGAGCGGTCGCGGCAGTAATCTCCGCCACCTTCAGGTAGGTCAGCAGCCAGAATTCATCGTGCTCGGTAAAGCGCGCTTCGATTGGCATCCGCCCCCGCGGCAGCGCGGCCTTCTCGGCAATAACAACCAGACGACGACCATCACGACTTATCTGGTAACCACGGTTCGGATAGGCCAGCTCGACGCAGGCGAGAAAGTTGCTCAGGGAGCGTTCGGAAACCTGGCCGGCACTGAAAGCTAGCGGCCTGTCCTGGATCTCAAGCTGAGCCAGGGTCGGGTAAATGGCGGCGGCCGCCAATCGCAGTTGCCAATCCTGATGACGGCTTTCCCGCGACGCGGCCTGTTGCTCACTCCGCTGCTGTTTCTGCTGCTGATGCTGTTGCAGCTGGCGTCGCTGCAGCTCAGCCTCCAGCATGCGCCGCTCCTCCGCCTGCCGGGCCTTTTCACGCCGGGCCAGCAGTGCCTGCCAGGCCTGTTCGACCAGCTCGTCAAGACGGGCCGATTCCCGCTCTCTGGCCAGCGCGCCCTCCACCTCAGCCTGACAGGACGGCAGCAGGCTGCCCTCCAGCTCACGGCGCGGCAAGGTGCGCTTTTGCTCCAGTGTCTGCGCAAGCAGATCGCAACTGCCATGTACACCCAGCCCGGCAATCTCGGCATAGCCGAGCCCGGCTATCTGGGCAGGCGGGGCACTACGATCAATCAGGGCTGCCAGTGAGTCCGGCGCATGTTCACGCAGGGAGGCACAGCCCGACAGCAGCAAGCAGACAGCAACAACAGCAAATCCGGAAAATCGCGGAGAGACAGCAGCCATAAATCCAGAACGTCCAGCCAGTATCAGTGTGTGAGCATCCGTAGTCCGGCAGCGCCGCACAGGTTATGTTCCTGCATTTTTCCGACCGCTGCGCCCGACAACCCTGTGGCGCTCGCTTTATACCTGATTCGCGGCAGTTCTGCATGTCGGCGACTGACCGGCTATACTCGGCGCCCATGACTGATCCTCATCACATTCTCCAGCACACCTTTGGCTACAGCAGCTTCCGCGACCCGCAGCAGGCGATCATCGACACCGTCGTTAGCGGGGGTGATGCGCTGGTGGTGATGCCCACCGGCGGCGGCAAGTCGCTGTGTTACCAGATTCCGGCACTGGCCCGTGACGGCGTCGGCGTGGTGGTCAGCCCGCTGATCGCCCTGATGCAGGACCAGGTCAGCGCCCTGCGCGAACTCGGCGTCCGCGCCGGCTTCCTGAACTCGACCCTGAGCAGTGCCGATGTCTGGCGGACCGAGCAGGCCCTGCAGCAGGGCGAGCTGGATCTGCTTTATGTCGCTCCGGAGCGACTGATCCAGCCACGCACGCTGGCCCTGCTGGGCAGCTGCCGGATCGCCCTGTTTGCCATCGACGAGGCCCACTGCGTGGCCCAGTGGGGCCACGATTTCCGCGCTGACTACCTGCGCCTGAATGTGCTGCAGGAACAGTTTCCGGACATTCCGCGCATCGCCCTGACCGCCACCGCCGATGCTCGCACCCGCGAGGAGATCGTCCAGCGTCTGGCGCTGCAAAAGGCTGAGCAGTTCATCAGCGGCTTTGACCGACCCAATATCCAGTACCGGATCCGCCAGAAAGACAAGCCACGCCAGCAGCTGCTGCGCTTCCTGCGTGAGGAACACAGCGGCAATGCCGGCATTGTCTATTGCCTGAGCCGGGCCAAGGTCGAGCAGACCGCCGAGTGGCTCAGTGGCGAAGGCTTCACCGCCCTGCCCTATCACGCCGGCCTGCCAGCCAGCCTGCGCGAAACTCACCAGAAACGTTTTCTGCGCGAAGACAGCGTCATCATGGTGGCCACCATTGCCTTCGGCATGGGCATCGACAAACCGGACGTGCGTTTTGTGGCGCACCTCGATTTGCCAAAAAGCATTGAGGCCTACTACCAGGAAACCGGCCGCGCCGGCCGCGATGGCGAACCGGCTACGGCGATGCTGCTGTATGGCCTGGAGGATGTGGTCAAACTACGCCAGATGATGGCCGGCTCGGAGGGCAACGAGGAATTCAAGCGCCATGAACAGCAACGTCTGAATGCCATGCTCGGCCTGTGCGAGATCACCAGCTGCCGTCGGCAGACACTGCTGCGTTACTTCGGCGATGAGCTGCCGCAGCCGTGTGGCAATTGCGACAACTGTCTGACGCCACCGGACAGCTGGGATGCCAGCGAGGCGGTGCAGAAAGCGCTGTCCTGCGTTTATCGCACCGGGCAACGCTACGGCGCCATTCATGTGATTGAAGTGTTACGCGGCAGCAGCAGCGAAAAAATTATCAGCGCCGGCCACGACAAGTTATCCACCTGGGGCATTGGCCGGGAACTGGGCCAGGATGAGTGGCGGGCAATCATGCGCCAGCTGGTGGCACAGGGTTATCTGGATGTCGATCCGGAGGGCTTTGGCACCCTGCGGCTGACCGAGCGTTGTCGGGCGCTGTTGCGTGGCGAGGAAAAAATCTCGCTGCGCCGGGAAAAGATTTCCGTGCCGATCGCAGCCACCAGCAGCAGGCGCCGTCATCAGGACATCGAGCCGGCAGATCGTGAGTTGTGGCAGGCTTTGCGCGCCTGTCGCAAGCGTCTGGCGGAGGAGCACGGGGTGCCGCCCTACGTTATCTTCAACGATGCCACCTTGCGCGACATGCTGGAGCAAAGGCCAACAACTTCCAGTGCCATGCTCAGCGTCAGTGGTGTGGGGGATGTGAAGCTGGAGCGGTTTGGCGGGGAGTTTCTTGAGGTGATTCGGGAGTTTGAATATCCGGTTTGATTGTTTTGTTTTGTTTTGTTTTGTTTTGTTTTGGCTTGGCGAGTGAACCTCGCCGGCAGGAGTGCCAGTCAGAGCTTGCCGGGACCCGCCGTGAACCCATCCCTGGGGGCTTGTGTTCGGCATCCATGCCTCACAC
>JBECKT010000016.1:0-48122 GCA_040235405.1 Alcanivoracaceae bacterium | reverse complement strand
CTCGAATGGATCTACCGCTATGCCCGTCAGGCGCGGCTGGTGGATGGCGCCAGCGAGGTGCACAAGATGGTGCTGTCGCGGGCCTACCTGAAAGAGAAGTCCGATTTCTTCCGCTGGGGCGTTTGATGCAGCAGCGCGAGCGGCAGGCAATAGAAAGCTGGCTTACCAGCAAAACCGGCAAGCCGGTAGCGCTGCATAATGTCCACAGCCTGTCCGGTGGCGCCATTCAGGAGAACTGGGCGGCAGATATTGATCTTGGTGATGAAAAAATCGAAGCAGTGATTCGTTGTGATGCGCCGTCGTCGGTTTCCGATTCACTGTCGCGCAGTCAGGAATTTACCTTGCTGAAAGCGGCGTTCGCCAGTGGCGTGACGGTGCCGGGGCCGCTCTGGCTTGGCGACACCAGTGTGCTTGGCCGCGAGTTTTTTATCATGCGCCGCGCTGCCGGAACGGCGGCCGGGCACAAGCTGGTCCGCGACCTGTCACTGGCGGCAAATCGCCCGGCCTTGGCCCGCCAGCTTGGCCGCGAGCTGGCGCGCATTCACAGCATCCGGCCGCCGCGCGATGATCTCGATTTTCTTGCCGTGCCGGAGCGGCATCCGGCGCTGCTGTTTATTGAAGATTCGCGCTGCTTTCTTGATGCATATCACAGCGCTTTCCCGGCACTGGAATGGGGCCTGAACTGGCTCGAAGATCATTTGCCGGCGCTGGAGCCGCTGTGTCTGGTGCATCGCGATTTTCGCACCGGTAACTACATGGTTGATGAAAGCGGCCTTACCGCGGTGCTCGATTGGGAGTTCACCGCCTGGTCACAGCCGCTGGAAGATCTCGGCTGGTTGTGCGCGCGCTGTTGGCGGTTCGGTCAGAGCGGTGATGATTATGCGGTTGGTGGTATCGGCAAGCGCGAAGACCTGTTCGCCGGTTACGCGGAGGTGTCTGGTCGACTGCCGGGTGCCAGTGAAGTCTGTTACTGGGAAGTGTTTGCCCATCTGCGCTGGGCAATCATTGCCATCAAGCAGGGGGAGCGGCATCTGTCCGGCGCCGAACCGTCGCTGGAGCTGGCGCTGACAGCGCATATCGTGCCGGAGCTGGAGCTGCATATCTTGCGTATGACCGGGCTGGAGGGATAGCCGATGCGGATTCAACCGGACGGCATCAACCTGCTTGATACAGTTATCAAGGTGCTGAGTGACGAGGTGTTGCCTTCTCTGGCGGCGCAGCAGCAGTACAGTGTGCGCATGGCTATCAATGCCCTCGGCATTGCCCGGCGCCAACTTGCTCGGGGTGACGCCGGCGAAACGCAGGAGCAGGCGTTACTGGCGGAGTTGCTCGGCGCAGGCGGCAGTCATGCTGAACTTTCACGGTTGCTGGCACAGCGGATTCGAGACCGCCAGGCGAACAACGATCCGGCGTTGCAGAAGCTGTTATGGCAATTGACGCTGCAGCGAGTGGCCGAAAGCGCGCCCCGCTATCTCCAACAGGAAAACCTTTTCGCCGTCGATCAACGGCTCCTGCAATAGATCCAGCCGCCTCTCCCGGAGCGGCTGATCAGCCGCGAAAGCCTTCGCCGTCGATCGACGGCTCCTACGTAACTCCAGCGCCTCCTCTGTAGGAGCGGCTGATCAGCCGCGAAGCCTTTTCGCCGCTGAGTGACGGCTCCGGTCTGCAATCAGGCCATTCCAACGGAGACCGTCGTGCCGAATTGGCACAAAATGCCCTGAAACCGGGTATCGAGCGGCTGCATACTCAGTGCTAAGTCACTGCATCAGGAGCCAGCATATGAATGCCAGCGCCCAGCCCGCTCTGCGTCGTACCAACAACAGCGATATCCAGCCACGGAAGATGGATTTCGAGTTTGATCCAGCCATCGAGCGCTACTGGTTTGGCGGCGATCAGTTCAAGACCCTGTTGCTGACCGCACTGTCCTGTACTTTCCCTGAGGGCGAGCGTTTCTTTGTTCGTTCGGTCCGCCACTTCCAGAAAAACCTGACTGATCCGTTGCTGAAAGAGCAAGTAAAAGGCTTTATCGGTCAGGAAGCCCATCACGGTAACGAGCACGAAGCCTTCAACCAGTTCATGGAAGAGCGAGGCGTGCCGACCAGCAAGGTATCGAAGTTTGTTCTGGACGGCCTGAAGATGCATGCCAAGTGGTTGTCGCCGGAGCGGCAGCTGGGCAAGACCTGCGCGCTGGAGCATTTCACTGCCATGCTCGCCGAACTGATTCTGGAGCATCCGGATTTATTTGACGACATGGATCAGCGCATGCTGCCGCTGTGGCTCTGGCATGCAGTGGAAGAGAGTGAGCACAAGTCCGTTGCCTTTGATGTCTATCAGGATCAGGTCGGCAGTTACTGGATCCGTTCCAGTGAAATGGCGATCACCACGGTCGAGTTTATCGGTTTCACCATTTTCCATTACCTCCAGCTGCGCGCCGGCATGGATGACGAGCGTGATCTGCGATCAGTGCTGAAGGGCCTGAACTGGCTGTTCGGCAAGCCGGGCTGGTTGCGCCGTCTCGGGCCGGCCTGGCTGGCCTACTTCAAGCGCGATTTCCACCCGTCCAAACGTGACAGCAGTGTGTTGCGCCAGCGTGGCCTGGAAAAGCTGGCTGCATTGCTGGATCGTCCAGAGCTGTTGCAGCCGGCGGCCTGATCCCGTTCCACAGAAAAGGCTTTCGCGGCTGATCAGCCGCTCCTACGGGTGTGGTGGTTGGATGAGCGGGGGTATGTCATGGGCTGCTCAGGCGGTAACTGAGCGCTTCGGCCAGGTGCGCCGTGCTGATCTGATCGTCGCCACTCATGTCGGCCAATGTTCTGGCCACTCGCAAGGTACGGTGCAGCGACCGTGCCGACAGCGCCATCCGCTGCATCGCTTCGCTGAGCCAGCTGCCATGGGCTGACAGCACCGGCTCCAGCTCACGAGTACTCAACAGCTGATTCAGTTTGCCCTGCCGCGACAACTGTCGGATGCGGGTGGCCTGGACCCGTTCGCGTACCCGGGCACTGGGCTCGCCGGGGGATAGCGATACCAGTTCCTCCGGTTTCACCGCACTGACTTCCAGGTGCAGATCAATGCGATCCAGCAGTGGCCCGGACAGCCGGCCCTGATAACGCCGTGCTTTTTCGCAGCTGTAACCACAGCTGCGCTGCGGATCACCGAAATAACCGCACGGACAGGGGTTCATCGCCGCCACCAGCTGAAAGCGTGCCGGGAATGTGGTTTGGCGGGCGGCGCGGGCAATGCTGACTTCACCGGTTTCCAGCGGCTCACGCAAAACCTCCAGTACACGTCGATCAAACTCCGGTATTTCATCAAGAAACAGCACGCCATGGTGAGCCATGGAAATCTCCCCCGGGCGCGGGTGACTGCCGCCGCCGACCAGAGCAACTGCTGAAGCGGTGTGGTGCGGGCCCCGAAACGGCGGCAGATGAAACAGCGCCGGCGGACGTGGCCGATGCAGCGAATGAATGGCCGCGACATCCAGTGCCTGCTGCTCGTCCAGTGGTGGCAGCAGGCCGGGCAGGCGGCTGGCGAGCATGCTCTTGCCACTGCCCGGGGGGCCGCAAAGCAGCAGGGAATGGCCGCCACTGGCAGCAATTTCCAGCGCCCGGCGCGCCTGTGCCTGACCGCGCACTTCCGACAGACAGGGGCCGGCCATTGATGGCGGCGGTGGTTCTGCGGCCGTCGCTGGCGTTAACGGCGTAATGCCGTTGAGGTGCGCACAGGCGGCCAGCAATCCTGGCGCACCGAGCAGCTTGCCACGGCGGCACAGCCGGGCCTCTTCAAGATTGTCCTCCGGTAGCAGCAGGGTGCGACCGGCCCGACCGCAGGCCAGCGCAGCCGGCAGCACACCAGTCACTCCACGCAAATCCCCATTCAGGGCCAGTTCGCCAAGGCATTCGAGTGATTCAGCGGCGCGTGAGGGCAACTGACCGTTGGCGATCAGGATGCCAAGAGCAATCGGCAGGTCAAAGCGGCCACCTTCCTTGGGCAGATCGGCCGGGGCCAGATTAACGGTGATCCGGGTTTGCGGAAACGGGAAGCCGGCATTGACGATCGCCGAGCGCACCCGGTCGCGCGATTCGCGCACTGCCGCCGCCGGCAGGCCGACGATAGTAAAGGCCGGCAGCCCCGGGCCCAGATGGGTTTCGACCCGAACTTGGGGGGCTTCAATGCCGAGCTGGGCGCGACTGAAAATCTGTGAGATGGCCATCTGTCCTCCTTGCGCAGGAGTGTCAGGGTGGCCGGAGTGAGATGCTGTACGCTGGTAGCGGGGATGGTTGTCAGCAAGGCTCCGCTATTGCTGTGCGTCGCCGTCGGCCAGCAGCCGCTTGCGCCACGGGCCGATGGCAAACAGAAGTGCAGCCAGCGCCATCACCAGATAATGCTGTAGTTCGGGCTGGCGGATCAGGCAGGGGTCGCAGTCGACAAACAGCGCTGCGCCGACGAGCACCGACAGCATGATGGTGGCGATCATCCACAGTACGCCCGGCCACATGGCCCGGCGTCGCGCCAGCGCCACGGCCACCACCAGCAGCCATAGCGCCAGCATCGGTGACAGTGCCAGCGCGAAGAATGCGGAGGGATGCTGATCGATCGAGGGCCATTGCCAGCCCGGTGCTTTGCCACCTCGCAACTGCTGCTGCAGTTCGTCAGGCATCGACCAGCTGTAGCAGCGCAGCGAGCAACCCTGTGCGTTGGCCTTGTCCGGATCGGCCCCGTAGCGCAGCATCAGGGTGACCAGCGGCCAGCGCTGCAAGCGGGCAGCGCGCAGCAGGGCACTTTCGCCTTCGGCCCCGGCGAGGTCCGGCGACAGACCGGCCACCAGCAGCGCCTCGGCGATTTCGCTATTGGCGTTATCGCTGCCGATATAGTCGAGCAGCAGCAGCGGGTGTCGGTCAGTGACATCGGGCAGTGCCCGGATCATGGCCTGAATGGTCGGCAGGCGGCCTTGAGCCATGGCCTTCGGCAGCAGTGAGCGCTCACCCGAGAGGGTCCGGGTTGGTTCTGCTCCGGCCTCCATCAGGGCCTGCACCAGCCATAGCTGGTCGGCATCCAGCGCCCGTTCCAGCGCGGTCATGCCCTGGGCATCGCGGCGGTTCGGGTCGAGCCCGGCCTCCAGCAACAGCGTCAGTTTGGCTTTGTCGAGAGAGCTGCCGCCGTCGGCAAACGGTGGCGGTGGCGCAATAAAGGCAGCGGCCAGCGTGCCGTGCTGGCGCGAACCCAGATTCGGGTCGGCGCCACGCTGGAGCAGCGCCCGGCTGGCCTCAAGGTTGGCGAAATACAGGGGCGGGAAGCCGCTTTCCGGCAGCCGGTTCAGCGGGAAGCCATCGGCCAGCAGCCAGTCCAGCTCGGCCAGATGACCAAGGCTGGCCAGTCGCCAGGCCAGATCGCTGCCGCCCTGGCTATAAACCAGCAGGGCGTCGGCGCCAGCGCGCCAGAAGCGTTCGGCGCTTTCCATTCGGCCGCCGTTCCAGAGCAGTTGCGCCAGCGCCCGGCTGGCATCCACCGGGTCCAGCTCCAGCATCGGGAAACGTGCCAGCAGCTGGTCGAGCAGGTCGGCGCGTTGCTGTTGTATCAGGGTTTCCACTAACAGCTCGAGCCCGTCGTCAGCGAGATCGGCACCGGCAGTATCAAGTAGCAAGGCAAAGGTCAGGGCATTGCCGGGGTGGCGGACGGCATGATCGAGAGCGGTGTTGCCGTTGTTGTCGGTGACCAGCGGATCGGCGCCCAGCGCAATCAGTTCGCCACTGATCATGCCGTCTGGCTCGGCACTGGCCAGATGCAGCGGGTGCACGCCATCGTTATCCGCCAGATTTGCTGTCGCGCCACGACTCAGCAACAGCAGGGCGGCATCACGAAAAAAATTGGCATGAGCTGGTTGTTGCAGGCCGAGCAGGGCCAGATGCAGGGCGCTGCGGCCGTCGCCATCGACACTGTCGACCGGGCTGCCGGCATCAAGCAGGTCAGCAGGTTGTAGCGCCGGGAGGGTATCCGTGCGCGGGCATTTCAGCAGGCGGTGCAGGGCCAGCGAGTCGGCCGCCAGCACGGTCAGCGCTTCCCCTTCGGCAGCGCTGAGCGCACACAGAGGATCATCACTGGCCGTGACGCTGGCGCTGACGGCCAGTGCAGCAATAACCAGAAGCGCTTTCACGGGGCCAGACGACGCTCCAGCTCAGCCACTTCCTTTTCCAGTGCTTCCAGTTTCTCGCGGGTGCGGGCCAGCACCTGCTGCTGGATATCGAACTCTTCCCGACTGATCAGGTCAAGCCGGCTGATGCCTTCCTGGAGAATGGCGCGGGCGCTGCGTTCGACTTCGTCGCGCAACTGTTCCAGGCCGGCGGGCAGATGGCGGCCGATGTCGGCTACCAGGCGATCGATAAAGGGTTGGTCTGTCATGGTGGAAGCAAGTCCGGTTGCGGCCGAAAAGGACAATCATGGTAGCACGGCGCAGGACATGAAAAGAGTTGCACCATTTTGGGGAGAGCCACGCATTCGTGCGCTATAATCGCGCCATAACCCGGGGCCGCGGCCCCGTGTTTTTTTTCAACCCTCTGAAATAACACGCATTTTATCTATTGGCATGGATCGTGCGTTTAGCGAGGCAAGCAGGGGGAAACCTCTGAAGACTGGAATGAGGCACCGCCTCGATTCGGAACAGGTACGGCGCCGGTAACGGCGCAGCCATCAGGAGAGAGACATGAAACTTGTCACTGCCGTTATCAAGCCGTTCAAGCTCGACGATGTGCGCGAAGCATTGTCCGAGATTGGCGTGCAGGGCATCACGGTGACCGAAGTTAAAGGCTTCGGACGCCAGAAGGGCCACACCGAGTTGTATCGCGGTGCGGAGTATGTGGTGGATTTTCTGCCGAAAGTGAAGATCGAGGTGGCCATCGCTGATGGTTCCCTGGATCAGGTGATCGAAGCCATCGCCAAGGCTGCGAACACCGGGAAGATTGGTGACGGCAAGATCTTCGTCACCGAGCTTTTGCAGGCAATCCGAATCCGGACCGGCGAAACAGGCGAAGACGCGGTTTGACCGCCTGACGCTAAAACGGTTTGCAGCTTGATCGCTGCAGAAAAGACGTCACGATCCATGCCAACGATTTGACGTGTCCATCTGGAGGGTTACACCGTGGAAAACAACATTTACGAACTACAGTACGCCATCGACACCTTTTACTTCCTGGTGATGGGCGCACTGGTCATGTGGATGGCCGCTGGCTTTGCCATGCTGGAAGCTGGCCTCGTCCGCGCCAAGAACACAACTGAAATCCTGACCAAGAACGTCGCCCTGTATGCGGTGGCCTGCATCATGTACATGGTGTGTGGTTACGCAATCATGTATGGCGGTGATGTATTCCTCTCCGGCATTGCCGATGTGGATGCAGACGCTGTACTGGGTGAGTTTGCGGCCCGTGAAGACGGTTTCCGTGGCGGCTCCATCTATGCGGCGGCTTCTGACTTCTTCTTCCAGGTGGTGTTTGTCGCCACTGCCATGTCGATTGTCTCCGGTGCTGTTGCCGAGCGCATGAAACTCTGGGCATTCCTCGGCTTTGCCGTGGTCATGACCGGCTTCATCTACCCGATGGAAGGCAGCTGGACCTGGGGCGGCAACGATGTGTTCGGCTTGTACAACCTTGGCGACCTTGGCTTCATCGACTTCGCCGGTTCAGGCATCGTTCACATGGCGGGTGCTGCCGCTGCGCTGGCTGGTGTGCTGCTGCTCGGTGCCCGTAAAGGCAAATACGGCAAAGACGGTTCGGTTAACGCCATTCCGGGTGCCAACCTGCCACTGGCTGCACTGGGTACCTTCATTCTGTGGCTGGGCTGGTTCGGCTTCAACGGCGGCTCGGTACTGAAGCTGGGCGATATCGGCAACGCTGCTCTTGTGGCCATGGTGTTCCTGAACACTAACGCTGCTGCTGCCGGTGGTGCGATTGCCGCGCTGATCACTGCCCGCCTGCTGTTCGGCAAGGGTGACCTGACCATGCTGCTGAACGGCGCGCTCGCTGGTCTGGTTGCCATCACTGCCGGCCCGGATACCCCGAGCGCCCTGCAGGCTACGATCTTCGGCGCTATTGCCGGCGTGCTGGTGGTGTTCTCCATCGTCACTCTGGACAAGCTGAAGATTGATGACCCGGTTGGCGCCATTTCGGTACACGGTGTGGTTGGTCTGCTCGGCCTGCTGCTGGTACCGGTTACCAATGGCGACGCCAGCTTCACGGGTCAGCTGATCGGTGCTGCCACGATCTTCGTCTGGGTATTCGTTGCCAGCCTGATCGTCTGGGGCATCCTGAAGGCCACCGTCGGCATCCGCGTCTCGGAAGAAGAAGAGTACGAAGGTGTGGATCTGTCGGAGTGTGGCATGGAAGCCTACCCGGAGTTCGCCAGCAGCAAGCAGTAATCGCTGCCGGGCAACACCATGAAAAAGGGCGCCGGCGACGGCGCCCTTTTTTGTTGCCTGGAGCCCGTCTTCCGGAAAGCATTCTGACCGGGGTGACTGGCGAGCGCCGGCAGATTGCGATTCGGCCAACGGCGACATTGGCTGCCGTCACTAATATCGTCCGATATCTGTTCTGGCGGTTGGCGAGAAATTCCCTATGAACTCTACAAAAAAACCGGTGCTTTCCGGCGGCGTCACGCTGGCGGTGACCACCTGGGGTGACCCGTCGGCGTCGCCGCTGGTACTGGTACACGGTTACCCGGACAACCATCGGGTCTGGCAACCGGTGGCCGAACAGCTGGCGGACCGCTTTTATGTGATCGCCTATGACGTGCGCGGCGCTGGCGATTCCGATGGGCCGACGCGGGTGTCGGATTACCGCATGGCGCAGTTGTCGGCGGACCTGCTGGCGGTAGTCGAGGCGCTGATCCCCGGCCGGGGCTTCCATCTTGCCGGCCATGACTGGGGCTCTGTCCAGAGCTGGGAGTCGGTTACCACCGAGCCGTTGCGCTCGCGTATTCTGTCTTTCACCACCATCTCCGGCCCCTGTATTGATCACGTCGGGTTCTGGATGCGGCGGCGTTTCGGTAGCCTGTCCTGGCCGGAGCAACGCAAGGCGCTGGGCCAGTTGGCGTCGTCCTGGTACATCATGTTTTTCCAGTTGCCGGTCATTCCGCCGCTGCCCTGGAAGCTCGGTATGGACAAACTCTGGCCGCTGTACCTGAGCAAGCGTGAAGGTGTGCGCGAAGCTCATCCGAATCCGCATCAGCGCAAGGATGGCGAGAACGGCATCAATCTCTACCGTGCCAATTTCCAGAGCAAGTTGCTGAAACCGGACTCCCGTTACACCGATGTGCCGGTGCAACTGATCGTGCCGACCGGCGACAATTATATCGGCACCCAACTGTTTGACGAGCTGCATCAGTGGGTCACTGAGCTGTATCGCCGCGACATTGATGCCAATCACTGGGTGCCGCTCAGCCACCCGGCACTGATTGCCCGCTGGATCGGCGAGTTCGCCGGGGCAGTCGATGCCGGCAGTCAGAAGCAGAAATTCTCCGCTCTGCGGGTGGGCCTGCCAATCGGGGAAACCGGTTAAGCATAGCGGCTGGCCGGTCGTGAAAATCTTTCGCCGTTGACCGGCGTCTTCTACAGCGGCTCGCCGCCGGGGAAGAACATTTTTTCGGTGCCGGGCAGTTGAATCGGCAGTTCTGATTTGTCTTTCAGGTGGTAGCGGTCTATTGCCATCCGCTCGTGCATTTTCTGCAGTGTTGTCAGCGGCGCCCGGGTGGCAACCAGATTGGCAAGCCAGGCCGGGATCATGCCGCCCGGATCGACAAAGGTTTCGAAAGTAATCCGTGTCCAGCCGTCGGCAAGGGGTTCAAGAATAAAGCGGTTGTCCAGCGCTGGCAGGCGAACCGTGTCTTTGACTTCATCAAGTACGCCATGAGCTGCGATCGAGTGTAGCGTGGTTTTCAGGGTGTCGGGATCCTGAATAATTGTCGTGCGCGCCACACCATCGCGGTCCGACACCGGCCAGATGCCCTTGATATGGATATAGACAAGATCATCGCTGACTTCCGGCATCAGTCGCGCGGAATGGCACTGAAACACCCACTCGGGATAATTCTCGACATCCGCCAGCACGGCAATGGCCGTCAGCAGGGGGTAGGGTACTTCGGTCTGGCCGCGAAAGGCATTCAACGGATTGCCTTCGACCGGCATTACCCAGATGCTGACGTCCATGCGTTCACTGGCAGTACGAACCTGCCTCCATTCGTCGGCCAGTGAACAGGCAGGTAACAGGCAAAAAGCCAGCATCAGAAAACGGAAAACAGGGCGCATCGAAAACCTCCGGGTCATTAGCTGCCACCGCTTTGCAGCCATTCCACAGCTGCCATCAGAATGATTTCAGATGCTAACAGTGGTTAAGACATTGCGCCTGCCGATGTAAGCCATTAATGACAGTGCAGGTAGGAAAAACCAGACAACAGAGCTATTTCCGTGGCGGCTTTATCGTTTTGCCCTCGCTTTCCAGCAACGCAGTGACGATGCTTGCAATCATTTGCCGGTGGTCGCCCGAAAGCAGCTCGATCAGGGTGGCCAGTGTGCGCGCGTCATAATGTACCGGCGCTTCACCCACTGCCTTGCCGGTATTGCGTTTGCGCGGGCGCGGGTCATCTCCGAAGCGCAGCCACTCTGGTGACACGCGCAGCCAGGCGGCCAACACGACCAGCTTGTCCTGAGTCGGGATGGCGGTGCCTTCGAGCCAGCGGCGAACAGCCTGAACGGATATTGGTGTATCCGGGTAGAGGAGGTTGAACTTGCGCGCCAGCTCGGTCGGGCTGGTGGCAGATACACCCGCCTGCGACAGGGACTGTAGCAGGCGTTCGCTGAACTGGACTTTTTCAAGATGGGTTGGCATTCCGGTACGCTAGCACCGGACCGGTAACTATCAGTTTTGAATTAGAATACATGTCAGTTATCAGGACAAGTAACCGACCGGGCAGCTATGGAGAAATAGTGCCGGGGAAGGCACACAATAAACGCGAGGGAAGGCTTTCATGAATTACCCCGATCATTTGACCACCAGGCGCTCCGCCCCGGAACGGGCCGTGGTGATCGGTGCCAGCTTAATGTTGGTACTGCTGATGTTGCCGTTATTGTTCTGGTTCGACGGGCGAGCGCGCAACAGCGCGCGGGTGCCGGATTGTGATTCACTGCCGGTGCTGACCCAGCTCCGCAAGGTTTATCCGCAGGTTGCCCATGCGCCGCTGAATGGGGTCATACGCGATTTACAGAGTGTCGGCATGGATCGCCGTCTCGGGCACCGGATGTGTTACGCCCGAGTGGATGACGGTCAGCAGCAGCGTCAGCTGAAGTATGCGGTGTCGTATCAGGACGATGCGAACGATAGCGTCCGCATCGAACTGGTCAGCGACTGATCAGAACATCCGGCTGATCATCTTCAGCGGCAGATTGCGCATCAGGAAGCCCATCACTACCCACGGCCAGCGCGGCACGCAGGCCTCGGCGGATTCCTTCTCGATGGCGCGCACCAGCAGCCGACAGCCGGTTTCGGTATCGACCATGAACGGGGTTTTCTTCACTTTCTCGTTGATTTCCGAACGGATATAGCCCGGGTAGATAGTGCTGACCTTGATAGGCTTGCCGATCATTTCAGCGCGAATGCCCTCGGTCAGCGACGCCACGCCAGCCTTGGTAGCGGCGTAGGTGTTGAGATTTTTCGGCATGCCGCGGACGGCGCTCATTGACGAGATCATCACCAGATGGCCATCGTTCTGGGCCCGGAAAATCTCCATCGCCGCTTCGCACTGTGCCAGCGCGGCAACAAAGTTGGTTTCCGCAGTCTGCCGGTTGGCCCAGAAGTAACCGGTGCCAAGGGGCTGGCCCTTGCCGATGCCGGCGTTGACGATAATCCGGTCAATGCTGCCGAACTCCTCGCGGAATGCCCTGAAAACCTCGAACACCTGATCGTAATTCAGCACATCCAGCGCCCGCACCGATACCCTGATGCCGCTGTATCTGCTTTCCAGTTCCTGCTTCAGTTCTTCAAGACGGTCGGTGCGCCGGGCGCACAATGCCAGGTTGCGACCCATGGCCGCAAATTCGCGGGCCATGCCGCGGCCGAGGCCGGAACTGGCGCCGGTAATCAGAATGGTCTTGCGCATAGCAGGCTCCTGTCAGCGGTAGGTAAGCAGGCGACGGTGCTCGCCTTCGAAATGTCCGTGATCGTTAAAGGTACTCAAATGCATGCCTCGGCGACCAACCACGATCTTGGTCACCGAGGCGTTCGTCACCACCCGGTTCAGCTTGCGCCACTCGCTATCGGGCATGTTCCACAATCGCTTGACGGTGGCACTGATAGCCCCGCCGGATGTAAACACCATGGCGCTGTCGGCCTGATCATTGACGATGCTGTTCAGCGAATCATCAATGCGCCGGCGAAACATGGGCCAGCTTTCCCGGTACTCATCGTCATGGACACCGGACACCCAGCGATCCAGCGCCTGTTCAAAGAAGCTCTGGAAGGCTTCCTTCGGTTTCAGGGTGCGCGCCAGATCGGCCATCATGTAGGCGCGGCTTTTGTATTTCGGATTCTGGCGAATGATCAGTTCCTGATGATCATATTCATTCCAGCCCGGATCAATGCGCCACTCGGCGGACAGTCCCATATGGGTCAGGACATGTTCGGCAGTCTGTTTATGCCGACGCATATTGCCAGCCACGATCATGTCCGGCCGGCCAATCCGTTTCAGCAATACGCCGCCGAGATGCTGCGACTGGGCGATGCCGGTGGCAGAGAGATCGTCGTAATCGGCCTTGCCCCACGACGCCTGGCCGTGACGAATCAGATAAATCACTGCCATATCAGCGCTTGCCCCTGATCACTTTCTTGCTGGTGTGATGCAAATAGTGGTTGAACAGCCAGAAATGTTTGAACGCCGGGTTGCGCGTTTGCTTGTGGTGATAGCGATAGTAGATCTGCTGCACGATAACCGCCAGACGGAACAGGCCATAGACTTCATAGAAGGTCCAGTTGTCGGGCTTCAGGCTCATCCGTTCGCAGTAATATTCGACCACCTCGCGGCGGCTGAACATGCCGGGCAGATGCGTCGGCTGGCGGCGCAGCAGCTTGTTGATACGGTCATCATCGGCCTGCACCCAGTAGGCCAGCGTGTTGCCAAGATCCATCAGTGGATCACCGAGGGTGGCCATTTCCCAATCGAGAACGCCGATAATGTTCTGCGGGTCGTTGGCATCCAGCACCACGTTATCGAAACGGTAATCATTGTGGATGATCACAGTGGCAACATCGTCGGGCATATTGGCATTCAGCCATTCGCGCACTGATTGCCAGCCGGGTACATTCCAGGTTTTCGATTTGTCGTAACGACCGGACCAGCCATGGATCTGGCGCTGGACATAACCGCCGCCCTTGCCCAGATGCGACAGGCCGGCAGCCTGATAATCAACCTGATGCAGCTCAATCAGCTTGTCGATCACGCCCTTGCACAGTTGCCGGGTCTGCGCTTCGGACAGCGTCAGGCCTTTTGGCAAATTGGCGCGCGGAATAATGCCCTTGATGCGATCCATGACATAAAAATCGCAGCCCATCAACGCCTGGTCCTCGCATAGTGCAACCATGTTCGGCGCGGCCGGGTACACCGGCTTCAGGGCTTCCTGCACCCGATATTCGCGCACCATGTCGTGTGCGCCTTTTGCCTTGTGGCCAAACGGTGGCCGACGCAGGATCAGGTCGCGATCGGGATAGCTGACCAGATAGGTCAGGTTGGATGCGCCACCGGAAAATTGTTCTACCGTCGGTTCGCCGGCCAGCGACGGCACCTGATTTTTCAGCCAGGCATCCACCTGCTCGATAGCAAAGCTCTCGCCGTCGCGAACCTGTTTCGGTTTATCAATCAGGGCATCGGCGGCAGTCATATCGGTAACGGGAACACGCTGTAGCATTCATCCTCTCCAGCTATAAACGCAGCCGCGTTGCTCTTCGTCGGAGCGGCTGATCAGCCGCGAAAGGTCTTCGCCGTCGGTCGACGGCTCCCACAAGGGCTCAGGCCTTGTATTTCATTAACTCGAATTTGGCGATCAGGCCACGATGCACTTCATCCGGGCCATCGGCAAGACGCAACGAGCGTGCCGCCGTCCAGGCGGCGGCCAGCGGTAAGTCTTGCGACAGGCCACCGCCGCCGTGAATCTGCATGGCCATATCAACGACCTGTTGCGCAACATTCGGGCAGATCACCTTGATCTGCGAGATCTCGCTCATCGCTGCGAACACGCCCTTGGTGTCGATCAGCCAGGCCGCTTTCAGCACCAGCAGACGCGCCTGCTCAATCATGATCCGTGCTTCGGCAATGCGTTCACGATTACCGCCCAGATTGATCAGCGGCTTGCCAAAAGCGACCCGCTCGCTACCGCGTTTGCACATTAACTCCAGCGCCAGCTCCGACAATCCGATCAAGCGCATGCAGTGATGAATCCGGCCCGGCCCGAGCCGGCCCTGGGCAATCTCAAAACCGCGGCCCGGCCCGGCGATAATCGCGCTTTTCGGCAGGCGCACATTGCTGAATTCCACTTCGCCGTGGCCGTAGGGCTCGTCATACATGCCCATGGCGGTGAGCATACGGGTAACTTTTACGCCGGGGGTGTCTTTCGGCACCAGCACCATCGAGTGCTGGGCATGGCGGCTCGCACCCGGATCGGTCAGGCCCATAAAGATCAGCACCTTGCAATTCGGGTGGCCGATGCCGGTGCTCCACCACTTGGTGCCGTTCAGCACTACTTCATCGCCTTCGATTTTTGCCGTGGCCGCCATATTGGTGGCATCCGATGAGGCAACGCCCGGCTCGGTCATGCAGAACGCCGAGCGGATCTCGCCGGCCAGCAGCGGAGCAAGCCACTGCGCTTTCTGCTCGTCGTTGCCGTAGTGATACAGCACTTCCATATTGCCGGTGTCCGGCGCGTTGCAGTTGAAAATTTCCGGGGCGATGGCGGAGCGGCCAGTCAGCTCTGCCACCGAGGCATAGTCGGTCACCGACAGCCCGGCACCGAGCTTGTCGTCCGGCAGAAACATATTCCACAGGCCTTCGGCTTTGGCCTTCGCCTTCAGCTCATTGATGATCGGCAGCACCACCCACTTGTTCTCCAGGCTGTGCAGCTCGCGGTGATAGGCCTCCTCGGCCGGGGTGACGTGCTCGTCCATAAAGCGTTTGGTGCGGTCGTAATAATCCCGGGCTTTCGGGGAAAGGCTGAATTCCATGGTCGTCTCCGCGTGGCTGGTAGCAGGCACGAGTCTATGGCAGGCTCAAATGCATAAAACGAATATAGCCAGAATCGGCCTGAACCTGAACCGGCTCACCGCCGGCCGTCTGGATCTGGCCATGGACGTGCAGCTACCGGTGTACTGGCAGAGCGGCTGGCGGATCGGCGTTTTATATCGGCGGCCTTGCCACTACAGATGCCGGCGATGGCCATGCACCTTTACTGGCACCGGGATCTGGATGGTGATCCGGGGCATCGGTGGTTAAGGGCGCGTGGAATCGGCGGGTTGTTCATGCCAAGATTCAGCAGTGCATATGAATGAGGGTCGCTCGATGGACTTCCAGAAGCTTGAAGATGAGGTGATGCATCTGCCGATCAAGCAGCGAGCGCGCCTGATGCAGCGGCTGTTATCAAGTCTTGAATCGCCGTCAAGCGAAGAACTCCGCGCCGATTGGCTGGAAGAGGCCAGGCGCAGAGCAGAGGAGCTTGATAACGGTTCGGTCCAGGCGGTGCCAGGTGAAGATGTGCTTGCAAAGGCGAGGGCACTGATTAAGTGACATATCAGTTTCATCCGGCAGCGGAAGCCGAATTTCTGGAGTTGGTCGGTTTTTACGACTCCAGAGTCCCGGGATTGGGGCGAGCATTGATCGACGAAGTGGATGCTCTTTTTCAGCTAATCAGCGAGTCTCCGAAAGCGTGGCAAGTAGAGGCCCATCCGGATATCCGCCGGGCCCCGCTCAGGCGATTTCCGCTATCAATCATCTATCGGGAGGCTTCTGTAGGCTTTCAGGTGTTGGCGGTAGCGCATGATCGCCGGCGCCCGCAGTACTGGTTGGAAAGACGTTAAATTGATTCAGCCCGCTTCATATCAATACGAAGCCCGCTTCCCACGCAGATAATCGACTATGTCTACTCAGGCGACTGTTTTTCTCGCTCTCGTTGACCCGAAAAGCCCGACCAATGTCGGCTCGGTGATGCGCGCGGCCGGGTGTTATCAGGTCGATCAGGTACGCTACAGCGGCGGCCGATTTGAACGCGCCGCCCGCTATCAGACCGACACCAAGGATATTCTCGGCAAGATTCCGCTGGTGCGAGAGGATGACCTGCTTGCCAGCCGGCCCGCCGATATGAAGATCGTTTGCGTCGAGTTGGCCGAAGGCGCGACACCACTACCGACGTTTGTTCATCCGGGTCAGGCAATTTATGTTTTCGGCCCGGAGGACGGTTCCATTCCACAGGCGCTGATCGATCAGGCCGATCATGTGGTGTACGTGCCGACCGTCGGCTGTATGAATCTGGCGGCTGCGGTGAATGTGCTGCTGTATGACCGGCTCGCCAAGTCACCTTCGGGTGTTCAGGGTGATGACGTTATAAGACGTAGCCGTGATATTAATAACCGCCTGAAGGTGCGCAGGAAGCTCGGGTCAGGGATGTAGGGGGCTTCAGCTTCAATTAAGCTTTGCCTGAGACACTGGGCCCATCAATCTGATGATGGACCAGGATCATGGCTGCTCATACTGTTCGTGTTTGGGATCTTTTTGTACGTCTATTCCACTGGCTTCTGGTGGTGGCCTTTGTCGTCGCCTATGCCAGTGAGGATGACTACCTCGATATCCACACCGGGGCCGGCTATACCGTGCTGGCCCTGCTTGCACTGCGTCTGGTATGGGGCTTTGTCGGCACCCGGTACGCCCGCTTTTCGGATTTTGTCCGCCCGCCCGGGCAGGCGCTGGGTTATGTGAAGGACACTCTGTCAGGCAGGGCCAGGCGCTATCTCGGCCATAACCCCGCCGGCGGGCTGATGATCGTGACGATGCTGCTGTCGCTGTTGGCGACCACCGTCTCGGGGATGGCATTGCTCGGCGCTGAAGAAGGGGCTGGCCCATTGGCAGCCCTGATGAGCGGCGTGTCCCATTCCCCTGGCGAGGCTCTTGAGGGGTTCCACGAGTTTTTTGCCAACTTCACCGTGCTGCTCGTGCTTGGTCATCTGGTTGGCGTGCTGTTCGAAAGCCTCGTCCACCGGGAGAACCTTGTAAGAGCGATGATTACCGGTGACAAACCCCTGCATGACGAAGAACCGGAATGATCAGAAGTTAAAGCCGACCCCGACCATGTACACCCACGGATCAATCTCGACATCAATCACCGCGGCGGTAGCGCCATTCACTTTCACCCGTGCGGTGGTGTCGATATCCACATTCCAGGCGCTGGCGGTAAACACCAGATTGTCTTTCAGCGGAATATCAAAGCCGACCTCCCAGGCGATACCCTTCGAATCGGTTAGCGACAGATCGGTGTTGCCGCCCAGTGCCACATCCAGTTCCGGGTCGGTCTTCTCACGGAAGAACATGGTGTAGTTAAAGCCGACGCCAACGAATGGCTGGAATTTTTCACTGACGTTCGGGTAGTAGTTCACCAGCAGGGTCGGCGGCAGGTGCTCGGTGGAACCGACATCGACCCCGGCCAGCGCGCCACTGCCATTCAGATCATGTTCGAAGGGCAGGGCGCCAAGCAGTTCAACGCCGACGTTATTGTGCACCATCCAGGTGGCGCTGATACCGAAGCCGACACCGTTGTCGACGTCTACCAGATCCGGGTTTGACTTGCTGTCCGGTGCGACCAGAGCCGGGCCGAAGCGGACGATCACGTCACCGGCTTCATAGGCAAGCGCCGGCATGGCAAAACAGGACACAGCAACAGCAAGCAGGGTGGGACGCAGAATGCTCATGGGGGCTCCTCGTATTAAGATGTCCTGCCAGTTTGCGTAGTCCACCTGCGGGGGAGACTGATCTGGATCAAATGACCATATGATCTTTATGGGATTGTCCCGAATTAACGGAAGGTGCTGATGACGCGTTACGCGGTAATCGATTTTGAAACCAATGGCCAGATGCCCGGTCAGGGTGGGCGGGCCCTGGAAGTGGCCGCGGTACTGGTAGAGGACGGGGTGGTTGTCGACCAGTTCGCCAGCCTGATGAATCCGGGTGGCCGGGTGCCGGCCTTCATTACCGCGCTGACCGGCATTACCCCGGCCATGGTGCGCAAGGCACCGCCACCGGATGAAGTGATGCCGGCGCTGCGTGAGTTTGTCGGAGCATCGATGCCGGTGGCCCATAACGCCAGCTTTGACCGACGTTTCTGGGAGTACGAACTGGATCTGTGCGGCGCGCCTTGCCAGCGTGATTTTCTCTGTACGGTTCTGATCGGTCGCCGGTTATATCCGTGGGCGCCGAATCACAAGCTGGCGACATTGGTGGAGTTGCACCGAATCCCGGTGGAGGGCCGGCATCACCGGGCGCTGGCGGATGCGGCCATGACCGCGCATCTGTTTATGAAAATGCAGCGTGATCTTTCCGTGTTGTATCCGCAGGAGTGGCAGGCAGAGGATTTTCTCGCACGCTATCAGAAAACCGGCAAGGCGCTGGTACGCAGCACCTTGCCGGGTTTTTCGTAGGAGCCGTCGATCGACGGCAAAATCTTTCCGGATCGAGCGCCAGAAAATTTCCGGCGTAATCGCGGCCAATCGGCCGCCACTACAATACGAAAAAGATCAGGCGCGTTTCAGATCGGCTTCACCGGTTGCCTTGCTGCGTTTGGCAGTGGTGCCGGCCTTTTTGGCCGCCGTTTTCTTCGGCGCATCCGCCGGAGCCGGTACGGCTTTTACCGTCGGGCGCGGGTTGCGGAACTCAAGGACGCCGTCATCAATCTTCGTGTAACGCAGTTGCGCCAGATCAAAGAAATAGTTCTGTTTGGTGGCCCACGGTGCCTTGTTTCCCTGCTTCGGGAAAATATGCTTGGCCCGCTGGATGTAGCCGGACTGCATGTCGAGGAACGGCGACTCGGTCACTTCCGGATCGCGCTGGCGTGGGGTTACCTGATGCATGCCGATCTTGTCCATATGGTTTATCAGACGGCACAGGAACTCGCTGCTGACATCGGCCTTCAGGGTCCAGGACGCATTGGTGTACCCGAAAATCATCGCTGCGTTCGGCAAATCCGACAGCATCAGCGAACGGTAGGACATCGAATCGGACACGTTTACCGCTTTGCCATCGACCGCCACTTCAACACCGCCGAGCAGCTGCAGGGCAAGGCCGGTGGCGCTGATGATGATGTCGGCCTGCAGCTCCTTGCCGGACTTCAGCCTGATGCCGTTCTCGGTAAAGGTATCGATATGGTCGGTGACCACGGACGCCTTGCCCTTGCGAATCACCTTGAACAGATCGCCGTTTGGTACCGCGCAGAGGCGCTCATCCCACGGATTGTAGCTCGGGGTGAAATGGCTCATGTCGGCGTCTTTGCCCAGCTGCTTTTTGACCATGGCCAGCAGCAGCTTCTTGACGAATTTGGGCTGCGACTTGGACAGGCGATAGACCCCGGCCTGCAGGGCAACATTGCGGACGCGAGCCAGGTGATATACCACCATCTCCGGCAGCACCTTGCGCAGCTGCACCGAAATCGGATCCTCCTGCGGCACCGTGGCGACATAGCTCGGCGAGCGCTGCAGCATGGTGACGTGTTTGGCCTTGTCGGTCATCGCTGGCACCAGCGTCACGGCGGTGGCGCCAGAGCCGATGATCAGGACTTCCTTGTTGCTGTAGTCGAGATCTTCCGGCCAGTGCTGCGGGTGAATAAAAGTGCCCTTGAAGTTGTCGCGGCCGGGGAAGTCCGGGGTGTAGCCCTGATCGTAGCGGTAGTAGCCGGTGCAGCTGATCAGGAAGTTGCCGCGCACTTTCGATTCGCTGCCGTCCTTCTTCTGCACGGTCAGGGTCCACAGAGCCTCGTCGCTGCACCAGTCGGCGCGCAGCACCTTGTGGCCAAAGCGGATATGGCGGCGCACGTCGTACTCGTCGGCGGTTTCATTAATGTAGTCGCGGATCAGGTGGCCGTCGGCAATCACCTTCGGCTCGGTCCAGGGCTTGAAGTTGTAGCCGAGGGTAAACATGTCCGAATCGGAGCGGATGCCCGGGTAGCGGAACAGGTCCCAGGTGCCGCCGATGGCATCGCGGCCTTCCAGAATCATGAAGGTCTTGTTCGGGCAGTCCTTGCGCAGGTGGACTGCGGCGCCGATGCCGGACAGGCCAGCGCCGATAATGATGACGTCTACGGTATCAATCGACATATTTACACTCACCAATGTCAGGGTTCGATGGATTGAACCTTATCCGGGTGGCCCGATATGACGAAGGTCATTCTGGGCCGTTCAGGGTCGGGGACTGGCCGGGGCGACATTTTGGCCAGGGCGCTGGGGTCTGTCGCCTGAATACACTCGGCCGGCCATATTTGTTGCGTGGTGCGCAACATGCTGGTTTTCCGGCAATGATGCTCAGCGTAGAACGATGATTATGCAGAACCCTCCACACCCCGGTGAGTTTATCCGCGAGATCTACCTTGAGCCTTTTGGCATTAGCTCGCGCCAGCTTGCTTCAAGCCTGGGGGTTGCCCCCTCTACTTTGTCGCGTTTGCTGAAGGGCGATAGTGGCATCAGCCCGGAGATGGCCCTGCGGCTGTCCAGGGTTCTCGGCCGCACGCCGGAAAGCTGGCTGGTTCTGCAGGATATGTATGCTCTTTGGGTGGCACGAAACACGATCAATCTGGATGATATTCAGCCGCTGGATTTTGAGGCGGTTTGCCGTACATTGCCGTGGCTCGTTATATCGCCAGGTATCTTGGGCTGGCGGTGATGGAGTCTCACCTGAAGCAGCAGCCTTACTTCGTTGGCAATTCGCTTACCACGGCAGATATTGCGCTTTATGGTTATACGCACGTCGCCGAAGAGGGCAGTTTTGATCTGACGGAATATCCTGCGGTGCGGGAGTGGCTTGGTCGGATTGGCAGCCGTCCCGGTTATGTCGGGATGGCGTGACTTTCTGAAAGGTCGGAGCTGTAGGAGCGGCCGATCGGCCGCTCCTGCGGGGGCTCAGTTCAGTGCTTTTTTCATGAAGGGTGGCAATTGCAGTGCGCCTTCATGGATGCCAGCGGTGTAATACTGGGTGTCAAAAGTCTTCGCTGCGGAAGCTTCACGACGGAAGCTGCCAACGTCGCAACCCTTGCCGGCCATGGTGCAGCTCCACCAGCCGCTCGGGTAAACCGGCTGCGGGAACGGCAGGGTCCGGGTGCTGGTGAAACCGGCTTCGCGCATGTTGGCGTGCAGATCCTTGATGATGGTGTCGGTGTGCAGCAGCGGTGATTCGCTTTGCTGAACGATAATGCCGCCGTCGCGTAGCACACGATGACAATCGCGGAAGAAATCGGCCTTGAACAGGCCTTCTGCCGGGCCAACCGGGTCGGTGGAGTCAACGATGATCACGTCAATACTGCCGGCTTCGCATTCACGCATCCACTTCACGCCATCAATAAACAGCAGCTCGGCGCGCGGGTCGTTGTTCGATTCGCACAGTTCCGGAAAATATTTCTCGGACATGCGGGTGACCATCTCGTCGATGTCGATCTGGGTGGCTTTCTCGACATTCGGGTGGCGCAGCACTTCGCGCAGGGTGCCGCAGTCGCCGCCGCCGATAATGACCACGCGCTTCGGGTTGGCATGGGCGAACAGCGCCGGGTGCGACATCATCTCGTGATAGAGGAAGTTGTCGCGGCTGGTGACCATGGTGCAGCCGTCAATGGTCATCAGGTAGCCGAAGGTATCGGTTTCCCACATTTCGATGTGCTGGTACGCGGTTTGCACCTGTTCGATCTTTTTCTTCAGGCGCAGGCCGAAGGCGGTGCCGGCGGAGTCGAAATGTTCAATAAACCAGCGTGATTCGGTCATGGAGGGTACCTCTATATGCGTGCCCCGGCGGGGTCGGTGCGTGTCCCCCGGAGGCGGGGGCATAAACGGCCGGCATTCTAGCTTGAATAAATGACCAATTCCTTACCTTCTGCAGGTGCATGCCGATTTCTGTAGGAGCGGTCGACCGACCGCGAGGCACGCAGTGCCTGTGACCGAAAAACCTTTCGCGGCTGATCAGCCGCTCCTACAGGTTGGGGTGGAGTCCGTCTATACTGCCGGCCACACGAAACGGAGGTGCCATGAGCAGTTGGAGTACCGCAGACGCCCTGAGAATCTACAACGTGGACCGTTGGGGTGACGGCTATTTCGGTGTCGACGCCGACGGTCATGTTACGGTGCGCCCGTGTGGCACCGACGACGGCCCGACCGTACGGCTTGAGGATGTGCTCAGCGCCTGCCGCGCCGAGGGCCTGCGCAGCCCGGTACTGGTGCGCTTTGCCGGTATTCTGCGCCACCGGGTGAAAATGCTGGCCGGCGCTTTCCGCGCTGCTATTAGTGCCCAGGACTATCAGGGCGGTTATACCCCGGTGTATCCGATCAAGGTCAACCAGCAGCGCCGGGTGGTCACCGAGCTGCTGCGCGGCGCCGAGGGCGATCAGGTTCTGGGGCTGGAAGCCGGCTCCAAGCCGGAGCTGCTGGCGGTGCTGGCATTGTCTCACGGCGCCGGCAGTACCATCGTCTGCAACGGCTACAAGGATCGCGAGTATGTGCGTCTGGCCCTGATGGGCGAGAAGCTCGGTTTCCGCGTCAACATCGTGGTCGAGAAGCTGTCCGAACTGGCCATGATTCTGGAAGAGTCGGCCGCGCTGGGCGTCGAGCCGCGCATTGGCCTGCGGGTACGGCTGATGTCAGTCAGCAAGGGCAACTGGCAGAACTCCGGTGGCGAGAAGGCCAAGTTCGGCCTGTCCGCAGCGCAGCTGATTGAGGCGGTGGAAGTGTGCCGCGCCGCCGGCAAGCTCGATTGCGTGCGCATGCTGCATTTTCATCTCGGCTCGCAAGTCGCCAATATCCAGGACATCAAGGCCGGCATGCGCGAGGCGGCGCGTTATTATCAGGAGCTGCGTGCACTGGGCGCGGCGGTCGACACCATGGATGTCGGTGGTGGGCTTGGTGTCGATTACGAAGGTACCCGTTCACGCTCTTACTGTTCCATGAACTACGCCATGGCCGATTACGCCTGGCACATTGTCCAGACCTTGAAGCAGGTCTGTGAGCGCGCCGGGCTGCCGGAGCCGGACATTATTTCCGAATCCGGCCGGGCGCTGACCGCGCATCATGCGGTGCTGCTGGCCAACGTGATTGATCGGGAAACGCTGTCGGTGAGCAATATCGAAGTGCCGCCGCCATCCGCCGCCGGTGAAGTGCAGTTGCTCTGGCAGTTGAGTGAGTCGCTGCGCGGGCCGAACCCGAATCTGCTGGAAACCTATCAGGAAGTGCTTGGCGCCTGGCAGGATGTGCACCAGCGTTATCTGCTTGGCGAGCTGTCGCTGCCGGAGCGGGCCATTGCCGAGCGCTTGTATATCAATTGCCAGCTTGCCATTCGCGGCCGTCTTGATGCGGCGCGCAAACATCAGCGGGCGTTGCTCGATGAACTGAATGAAAAACTGGCCGACAAACTGTTTGTCAATTTTTCGGTATTCCAGTCGGTACCGGACGTCTGGGGCATTGACCAGATTTTCCCGATTTTGCCGTTGTCCGGGCTGGACCGGATGCCGACGCGCCGGGCGGTGTTGCAAGACATTACCTGTGATTCGGACGGTCGTATTGACCAGTACGTCGACGGCGAAGGTCTGGAAACCACGCTGCCGATGCCGGAAGGTGCGGATACCGAGCTGGGCATTTTCATGGTCGGTGCGTATCAGGAAATTCTCGGTGATCTGCACAACCTGTTTGGTGACACCGATTCGGTTGATGTGGAGATTGACGATCAGGGCCGGATCAAGCTCGATCACGCCATTCAGGGTGATACCGTCAGCAGCGTGTTGCGCTATGTGAACTTCGATCCGGACAAGTTGCTGGCGGCGCTGCGTGCCCATGGCGAGCGCGCGGATATCACGGCGCAGGAACGCGATCAGTTCCTGCTGGAAATGAGCGAAGGCCTGGCGGGGTATACCTACCTTGAATGACACAGACGAACAAGAATACCGTCAGGCGCTGGCGCGGCTGGACAAGTATTCGAAAGTGACCGATTCGCAGTTCCGCATTCCGCTGACCGGGATTCGCTTTGGTATTGATCCGATTCTCGGCATGATCCCGATCATCGGTGATTTTATCGGCCTGCTGCTGTCGTTGCCGGTGCTGATCGAGGCAAACCGGATCGGTGCACCGGCCCGGCTGAAACGCAAGATGATCCGCAACATGATTATCGAAGCAGTGATGGGCATTGTGCCGGTGCTGGGCGACTTCTTTGATGTTTACTGGAAAGCCAACACCCGCAACACCGCGCTGCTGCGTGGCTGGATACAGACGCAGATTGTGCCGGAGGAATCGGTACAGAAGCGCGAGTGGGGCGTGATTATTCTGCTCGGCGTGGTGCTCGTGGCGATGCTGGCTGGCTTGATCGCACTGTAGGAGCGGCCGATCGGCCGCGATTCCTTGGCGAAATATCGCCGTCGGTCGACGGCTCCTACAAAAAACGGCCCTTGCGGGCCGTTTCTGTTTCATGTCATCGCCATGAATCAGTGCTGATGGCCGCCTTCGCCATGCACGTGGCCGTGTGACAGCTCTTCTTCCGACGCGGCGCGCACGGCGGTTACCTCAATGGCGAAGTTCAGCACTTCACCGGCCAGCGGATGGTTGCCATCGACAGTAACAGTGTCGCCGTTCACTTCGGTGATGGTGAACAGGCGCGGGCCGGCGCCGGTATCGGCCTGGAATTGCATGCCTGGTTCCAGGTGCTCAACGCCTTCGAAGGCTTCACGCGGAACCTGCTGTACCAGCTCGGCGTAATGCTCGCCATAGCCTTCCGCCGGTTGTACCGACACGTCAAATTTGTCGCCGATGGTCTTGCCAGTCAGGGCGCTTTCCAGGCCCGGCACGATGTTGCCGTGGCCATGCAGGTAGGCCAGCGGCGCACCGTGTTCAACGGACGAATCAATGGTTTCGCCAGCCTTGTCTGTCAGGGTGTAGTGGATGGATACCACCATATCTTGGGAAATTTGCATGTCTGTCTCTGGTGCGGTCATGGATTTGAGTCGCCCATCCTAGCGGCCGGGCGCGGCTCTGCCTACCTTGGCCGGTCAGAACAGGCCGCTTTTTCTGTTTTTGACCTGCCGGGCGGGGGTACACTGACGCCATGCTGACTGACCGATTTGGCCGTCAGGTCGATTACCTGCGGCTGTCTGTAACTGATCGTTGTGATTTCCGCTGCGTGTACTGCATGGCGGAGGAGATGACGTTTCTGCCCCGCGCCGAGGTGCTGTCGCTGGAGGAATTGCAGCGCGTCGCCGCTGCCTTTGTTGCGCTGGGGGTGCGCCGGATCCGGCTGACCGGTGGCGAGCCGCTGGTGCGGCGCGGTGTCGAGAAGCTGGCGGCCGGCATCAGCGCGCTGCCCGGCCTGGATGAGCTGACCCTGACCACAAATGGTGCGCGCTTGCGCCAGTTTGCCGGGCCACTGCGTGACGCCGGCGTGCGCCGTCTGAATATCAGTCTCGACAGCCTTGATCCGCAGCGCTTCGCCACGTTGACGCGCACGGGCCGGCTTGCCGATGTGCTTGACGGCATTCAGGCGGCGCGGGAGGCCGGGTTTCAGCGTGTTCGCCTGAACAGTGTGATTCTGCGCGGGCGCAACGATGATGAGGTGCCGGCGCTGGTCGACTTTGCCCTGCGTAATGATTGCGATATCGCCTTTATCGAGGAGATGCCGCTGGGGCAGATTGCCGAGCACAGCCGGGGCGAGGCGTTTGTCTCTTCAGCAGAATTGCGTGAGCTGATTGCGGCGCGGTTCGAATTGCTGCCGGCCACGGATGTGACTGCCGGACCGTCGCGTTACTGGCAGGTGGCGGGGTCAAAGCGGCGGGTCGGTTTTATTTCGCCGCATTCGCACAACTTCTGTCATTTGTGTAACCGGGTGCGGGTGACGGTAGAGGGGCGTTTGCTGCTCTGCCTTGGCAATGAGCACAGTGTTGATCTGAAGCCGCTGTTGCGAGAGTTTCCTGATAATGATCAGCCGTTGCGGGAAGCGATCGTGGCGGCGATGGCGATCAAGCCGGAGCGGCATCATTTCAGTCATGAGCCGGAGGAGCAGTTGGTTCGGTTTATGAATATGACGGGGGGATGATTTACAGGAACGCCCGGCCGCCGCGATTCCGTAGGAGCCGTCGATCGACGGCGATAGCTTGGAAAGAATCGCGGCCGGTCGGCCGCTCCTACGGGGTTCAGAGGATGGTTCTAGCCCTTGCAATGGCGGCGCGCACCTGTTCCGGTGCGGTGCCGCCGACGTGGTTGCGGGCGCTGACGGAGCCTTCCAGCGTCAGCACTTCAAACACATCGTCATCAATCTGGTCGCTGAACTGGCGCAGCTCGCTCAGTGACATGTCGGCCAGATCCTTTTTCGAGCTGACACCGTAACCGACCGCCTTGCCGACGATTTCGTGGGCGTCGCGGAAGGCGATGCCCTTGCGGACCAGGTAATCAGCCAGATCGGTGGCGGTGGCGAAGCCGCGGCGGGCGGCTTCGCGCATGATTTCGCGGTTCGGTTCGATTGCCGGAATCATGTCGGCGAAGGCGCGCAGGCAGCCTTTCAAGGTGTCGGCGGCGTCGAACAGTGGTTCCTTGTCTTCCTGATTGTCCTTGTTGTAGGCCAGCGGCTGCGACTTCATCAGTGTCAGCAGGGCAATCAGGTGGCCGTTGACGCGGCCGGTCTTGCCGCGCACCAGTTCCGGGACGTCCGGGTTTTTCTTTTGCGGCATGATCGAGCTGCCGGTGCAGAAACGGTCCGGCAGGTTGACGAACTGGAACTGGGCGCTGGTCCACAGCACCAGCTCTTCGCTCATCCGCGAAAGATGGGTCATGCACAGCGCGGCCAGCGCGCAGAATTCGATGGCAAAGTCGCGATCACTGACGGCATCAAGCGAGTTGTAGCAGACCTCGTCGAAGCCGAGCAGCTCGCGAGTGCGTTCGCGAATAATCGGGTAGGTAGTGCCGGCCAGCGCAGCAGAGCCGAGCGGCATGCGGTTGACGCGCTTGCGGCAGTCGGCCAGACGCTCACGATCACGCCGCAGCATTTCAAACCAGGCCAGCATGTGATGGCCGAAGGTGACCGGCTGGGCAGTCTGCAAGTGGGTGAAGCCGGGCATGATGGTGGCGGCTTCGCGTTCGGCCAGATCGAGGAAGCCTTGCATCAGACGCTGCATTTCGCCGTCGATAAAATCGATTTCGTCGCGCAGCCACAGACGGATATCGGTGGCCACCTGATCGTTGCGCGAGCGGCCGGTGTGCAGTTTCTTGCCGGTGATGCCAATGCGATCGGTCAGACGTGCTTCGATGTTCATGTGCACGTCTTCCAGTGCCACTGACCATTGGAACTCGCCGCGCTCGATCTCGGCCTTGATGGTAGTCAGGCCGTCGATGATGGCGTCGCGCTCGGCGTCGGTCAGCACCCCGGCTTCGGCCAGCATGGTGGCGTGGGCGATGGAGCCGCGGATGTCCTGAGCATACATACGCTTGTCAAAGGTGACGCTGGCGGTGAAGGCCTGGACAAAGGCGTCGGTGGACTCGGTGAAGCGGCCACCCCAGAGCTGGTTCTGCTGTGAATCGGTCATGGTGATCGGGCTCGGCGGATCGGGTCTCAGGGGGCGCAGTATAAAGGCAAGCGTGCCGGGATTCATGCGCTGTCTCTCCCCGCTGTCTATCGCCGCTCAGGCGGCTGCGGTATAACGGACATTGCCGACGAGGGACGAGATGGCCAACGAACAACAAAGACAGTTTCTTCCTGACCTGTGTACGGCCCAGGCGGTACTGGTGGTGGTCGTGGTGGCGCAGCTGCTGGCGGTGGTGACGACCCTGACCGCTGCGCTCTACAGCAGCTTCTCATTTGAGCGGCTGGCCCTGTCTTCACTGTTTATCCAGTGGGTGGCACTGACCTCTGCGGCGCTGCTCTGTGGCCTGCGGCCGACCATTAACCGCATGTCGCTGGGCTGGGCCGGGCTGGCGGTGGTGATGGTCGTCGTCGTCGATGCCTTCTGTTTCAGCCTGCTGGCCGGGCTGGCGCTGGAGTGGATGGTGGACGATTTATGGCTGGACCGCCGGGTCTGGTTGCGCGAGGCGTTTATCAGCGCCGCCATCGCCGCGATCATCGGTGGCATGGTGATGCGCCATTTCTATGTTCAGGAACAGTTGCGGCAAAAAGACGAGGCCGAGCTGCAGGCCCGTATTCAGGCGCTGCAGTCACGTATTCGCCCGCACTTCCTGTTCAACAGCATGAATATCATTGCCTCGCTGATCAGCGTTGATCCGGATGCTGCCGAGCAGGCGGTGGAAGACCTGTCGCGACTGTTCCGCGCCAGCCTCAGCGAGACCGGCAATCTGGTGACACTGGAGCAGGAGCTGTCACTGGTGCGTCGCTATATCCGTATCGAGCAGCTGCGTATGGGTGAGCGGCTGCGGGTCGAGTGGGATATCCGGCTGGAAACCGGGAATGTCATGATTCCCCAGCTGACCCTGCAGCCGCTGGTGGAAAATGCCCTGTATCACGGCATCCAGCCGCTGCCCGGGGGCGGGGTGCTGAAAATCGCCGTCTGGCCAGAGGGCGACCGGGTGCGTATTCTGATCAGTAACCCGAAACCCCCGGGTATCAGCAGCCATCAGGGCAACCGCATGGCGCTGGAGAATATCGGCCTGCGTCTGCAGGCAATATACGGGGCCGCTGCCAGCGTGCAGGTCACGCCGACGGCAGAGCGCTACGATGTGTTGCTGGCCTATCCGCTCAAGGGAGAGTGAGAATGCGGGTACTGGTATGCGATGACGAAAAACTGGCCCGGGACCGTCTGGCACGGTTGACCGAGGCCGTGGCTGACACCGAGGTGGTGGCCGAGGCCGGTAATGGTCGGGAGGCGGTCACCCTGGCCCAGTCCACCCGGCCGGATGTGGTGCTGCTGGATATCCGCATGCCGGATATGGACGGCATCGAGGCAGCCCGTCACCTGCTCAAGCTGGAGTATCCCCCGGCGGTGATTTTCTGCACCGCCTATGACGAGCACGCCTTGCAGGCTTTCAAGGTGCAGGCTGTGGATTACCTGCTCAAGCCGGTGTCGCGGGAGGATCTGGCGGCGGCACTGGGCCGGGTCAAGAGCCTGACCCGCAGCCGTCTTGAGGCGCTGGAGCAGGAGGTCCATGCCGATGGCGAGCCGGGCCAGCGCCGCCATATCAGCGCCCGTACCCATCGCGGCATCGAGCTGGTGCCGGTGGACGAGATTCGCTACTTCCTTGCTGACCAGAAGTACGTCACCGTCAAGCACCCGGGCGGCGAGGTGTTGATTGATGACACCTTAAAGGAGCTTGAGGACGAGTTCGGCGAGCGCTTTGTCCGCATTCACCGCAACGCGCTGGTGGCGGTGGCCTGGCTGGAAGGGATGGAACTGGCCAACGCCGGCCATTATCAGGTGCGGCTGAAAGGGGTCGAGGAAAAGCTGGTGGTCAGCCGCCGTCATGTGGCCGGATTACGCAAGATGATGGCCCGGTTATGACGTGTTATTCTGCCGCCCGGTCCCGCCCGGCGAGGCGGCCCAGTCCAACAACAGAACAACAACAGAACAACAAGGGGATATGGGTATGAAGAAGCTGATGGTGCTTTGCGCTGCGATGGTCCTGCTCGGCGGTTGTGCCGTTTCGAAGAGTCCGGTGACCGGCATGATCTATTCCAATATCAAGGCACCGTTGACCGCGACGCCGGCCCCGGAACAGCCGCAGCGTGTCGGCCGTGCCAGTGTGCGTTCAATACTTGGCCTGATCGCCACCGGCGACGCCAGTATCCAGACGGCGGCCCGCAATGGCGGTATCCGTGAGATTCACTTCGTTGATTACGAGTCACAGAATTTCTTCGGTGTGCTCGCCGAGTTCACCGTGGTGGTATACGGCAACTGACGTCGTTATGAGCGCCTGCGCGAGCGGGCGCCGCCGCTTTCTGGCACACTTGCGCCTTCGCAAGTGAGGCCGCCAATGACTGATATCCTTCGCATCGCTACCCGCTCCAGCCCGCTGGCCATCTGGCAGGCCGAGTATGTCCAGCAACGGCTGATCGTCCTGAATCCGGCGCTGACGGTGGAACTGGTGCGGATCAAGACCCAGGGCGACATCATTCTCGACACCCCGCTGGCGAAGATCGGTGGCAAGGGTCTGTTCGTCAAGGAACTGGAACAGGCCATGCTCGATGGCCGCGCCGATATCGCCGTGCACTCGATGAAGGATGTGCCGATGGAGTTGCCCGACGGCCTGACGCTGGCGGTGATCTGTGAGCGCGACGATCCACGCGATGCATTTGTCTCGAATGTCTACGAGCGTTTCGATGATTTGCCATTTGGCGCGCATGTCGGTACGTCCAGCCTGCGCCGCGGTGCCCAGCTGAAAGCAGCGCGCCCGGATCTGCGCATCTCCAGCCTGCGTGGTAATGTCCAGACCCGGCTTGGCAAGCTCGACGCCGGTGAGTTCGATGCCATTCTGCTGGCTGCTGCAGGCCTGAAGCGGCTTGGTCTGGGCGAGCGCATTCGCCATGAGCTGACCCCGGAAGTGTCGTTGCCGGCGGTTGGGCAGGGCGCGGTCGGTATCGAGTGCCGCGAGGATGATCCACGGGTACATGCCTTGCTGGCACCACTCAATGATCCGCTGACCTGGGATCGGGTGGTGGCCGAGAGGGCCATGAACCGCAAGCTCGAAGGGGGTTGTCAGGTTCCCATTGCCGGCTATGCCGAATTGCATGACGATCAGCTCTGGTTGCGTGGCCTGGTGGCCAGCGAACAGGGCGACCGGGTGCTGCGTGCGGAAGCCCGGGCGCCGCGCAGTGATGCTGCCCGGCTCGGCCGCGAGTTAGGCGAGCAGTTGCTGGCCGCCGGCGCCGGCGAGATTCTGGCGGAAGTTTACGGTCGCTGATGAGTCGTTCATCGCTACATGTGCTGGTCACTCGTCCGGATGGACAGCAGCAGACTCTGGTACGGGCGCTGACCGAGGCGGGCTTTGCTGTCAGCCATCAGAGTGCCCTGTGTATCGAGCCGCTGGAGTTGTCTGCTGCCGGGCGCAAGCTGTTGCTCAATCTTGATCAGTACCACGCGGTTTTTTTTGTCAGCACCAATGCTGCCCGGTTGGCGCTGCAGGCGCTGGATGCGCTGTGGCCGCAGTGGCCGGTGGGCGTGCACTGGCTGGCGGTGGGACCGGCTACGGCAGAGCTGCTGTCGGCTGCCGGCATGGCGGCGGAGTTGCCGCGCACCGGGTTTGATTCCGAGGCCGTGCTTGAGCTTGATTGCCTGAGAGACTTGCCCGGTAAGCGGGTGCTGATCTGTCGTGGTGATGGCGGCCGCGAGCTGGTGGCGGAAACCCTGCAGCGCCGCGGTGCCGAGGTCGACGTACTGCCGTTGTACCGGCGTATCTGCAATGCCGCATTTGTCTGGCCCGCCGATCCGGTGGATCTGCTGCTGGTCACCAGCCTGCAGAGTTGGCAGTGCATTTCCGGCCGGGTGCCGGCCAGTTGCCAGGTGGTGGCCGCCAGCGATCGTATTGCCGAGGTGATCGCAGGCGCCCACCCGGTAACAGTGGCTGCCTCGGCACGGGATCAGGATATGCTGGCGGCGGTGATGCTGGTGGCAGATCAGTCCGGTATCGGATAGGTATTGGCCGGACACTTTCTTTTCCTGCGGCCAGCAGTTGCCGCCCGGGCTCGCGGGATTTATTGTCGAGGCCATAACAGGGCCTGTACCGGGCCGTTTGCGGGGAATCCGATGACATATCACCTTTTGCCCGATCAGTCGCGACAACGCGGCTCGGCGCTACCGTGGTTATTGATCATACTGCTGCTGCTGGTCGCGGTGGGCGGTGGTTGGTATGGCTGGCAGTTTGCCGCGCAGCTGGCTGATGACCGCGCGGCGCTGGTGACCGAACTGGGGCGCCTGACGGTGGCCCAACAACAACAGCGCGAACAGTATGATGATCAGGTTGCCCTGTTGGCGGAACGCCTGAATGGCATTGATCGCATGGTGGAGGAACGGGATCGTCAGCTGACTGCGATGCAGGAAGGCGGTATGCGCCGCTGGCTGGTTGGCGAGGCCGAGGCACTGGCCAGTCTCGCCGGCGAGCGCCTGTTGCTGACCGCCGATCTGCAAGCCACCCGGCGCCTGCTCGAAGGCGCAGATGCAACGCTGGCGCGGATCAGTGACCCGAAAATAATGGCAGCACGTCGCGCGCTTGCCACTGACATCGAAGCAGTGCGCGGCGCTGAACAGGTTGATGTGCCGGCGTTAGTGCTGCGCCTGGCGGCACTGCAAGCTCTGGTTGCCGAGCTGGCAGTGCCGGCTTTGCCTGCAGTCGCGCCGACAGCGAAAGATCCGTTGCCGGTAGACGCTAACTGGTGGCAGCGTTTGTGGTACAGCATGCCGATTCATGTTCAGCATGATCCGGTGGGTGTGCCGCTGCCGCTGGATGCGCAGCAGGCTGCATTGCTGCGCCTGTCGCTTGATAACAGTTTGCAGCAGGCGCAGCTGGCGTTGTTGCAGGCCCGTCCACAGGTATATCAGGCGGCGCTGGATCAGGCCGATGCATTGATTCGCAACCGCTTCGATGCCAGCGAAGCCCGGGCCAGACATCTGCTCAGTTCAATCAACGAATTGCGCCAGCAAGCGGTGGCGCAAGCATTGCCGGAAATCGGCGCCGGGCTGGCAGCGATCCGTGCTCTGAAGATGGGGCCGCAGCAATGAAGCGCACGCTGGTTCTGTTGATCCTGCTGACCATTGCGGCGCTGTTGTTTGGCCGCTGGCTGCTGGATGATCCCGGGTATGTGCTGCTGATCCGTGATGGCCTGCGGATTGAAACCAGTCTCGGTTTCTTGCTGCTGCTATTGATTGTTGCAGCGTTGCTCTGGTCGGTGCTGACACTGGTGTTTGTTTCGTTGTGGCATCTGGCCGGTCTTGGCCGTCGCAGTCGCTGGCAGGAGCTGCTGGCCCGACGGCGTCTGCGTGCCGGTTTTTTTGCCATGGTGGAGGGCGACTGGGCCCGGGCCGGGCGTCTGTTTGCTGCGGCCAGCAACAGCAGCAGCTGGGCGGTGCCGGCCGGTTGTGCCGCAGCACTGGCGGCAGCGCAGCGCGGCGACCACGAGCAGGTTACTGCGATTCTCAAGCGGGTGGCAGGCGAGCGCCGTGGTCAGCCGGCGGCGGACTTGCTGGCCTCGCGACTGCTGCTGGAAGAGGGCGCGGTTCGCCAGGCCCGTGCCCGGTTGGAGCGATTGGCCGGCAGCGCCGAGCGCAATCCGCATCGCCTGCGTTTGCTTGCTGAAGTGCTGGAGCGAGATCAGGACTGGCCGGCACTGGTGGAAATATTGCCTGCCCTGAAAGCGGTGATGGTTGACCACAAGGCATATGCAGGTCGTGAACAGCGTGCCTGGATGGAGCTGCTGAATGCAGTGGCGGCGGCGCCGGGGGAGCCCGGCAAGCGGCTTGAGGGCCTGCGTCGCACCTGGAAAGACATGCCGGACAACCTGCAGAAAAAAGCCGTGGTGCGGGCGCTGTATGCAAATTTGCTGGTTGCCAGTGGTGATGGTGCAGCGGCCTTTGCTCTGGTGCGCAAGGATATTGAGCGCAACTGGGATGATCGTCTGGTGACTGTGCTGGAGAAGATTGATGATGTCGGCCCGGAAAAAATCCTGCAGCAACTTGAGCAGTGGCTGGAAGTCCGGCCCGGTAACGGCGCCCTGCTGATGTGCGCCGGGCGGATGGCAATGAAAGCAAAACTGTGGGGCAAGGCGCGCAGCTTTTTTGAAACGGCAGCGCGTGCTGGTAACGTCACCGCGCTGGCTGAGCTGGCCCGCTTGCACAGTGCACTGGGTGACACAGACCGGGCGCTGGCCGCGCTGGAGCGGCGGGTCATGCTGCTGAACGAAACCCTGCCGGCGCTGCCGCTGCCGGCGGCACGAAACAGCCTCGACAACTAACTCCTGATTCCCTGTAGGAGCGGTCGATCGACCGCGATTCACGTCGAAACAATCGCGGCCGGTCGGCCGCTCCTACAGGGGCTCGTTATCTCGGCGCGTAGTCAAACACGTCAGAGTGAATGTGATGCGGTGGTACGCCAGCATCTACCAGCGCATCAAATACTGCCCAGGCCATCACCGGTGATCCGCCGACATAAAACAGTGGCGCAATCGGGTTTTGCAGGACCTTGATGGCGGCTTCATGCACCATGCCGTGGAACTGTCCCGACGCTGGTGCCTCGTTGACCGCCAGCGTTTGCCGGAAATCTCTCAGCATCAGCGCCGGATCATTGTTCCACTGTGGCGGGTAGATATCATCGACACGGCGGCCACCGCGAAACAGTCGCACCGGCAGGCTGAAATCCAGTTGCATCAGGCGCTCGATCATTGCCCGGGCAGGAGCGAATCCGGTTGAGCCGCAGATAAACCAGATCGGTTGCGATGGCGCCTGATCAATCCAGCGATTTCCCAGTGGCAGCGTAACCGGCACGGTGCGCTGCTCTTGCAGCTGCTGCATCAGCTCCATCGCTGACAGATTGTCGCTGTCGTGGCGAATGTGCAGAAGAATATCCCGGCCGCCATCCGTGGCGGCGTTGGCAATGGAAAAGGCGGCATCCTGTTGTTCGCCGAGCAGCAGATACTGGCCCGCATGCCAGTTCAGCTTCTGCCCGGCGGGCAGGCGCAAGGTGACAGCGCTGACGTTATGGTTCAGCGGCTGGATTGCGGCGATCTGGCAGCGCAGGCTGGCGACCGGCAACTCTCCGGGGGCAGTAATCATGGCAGCGTCGATCTCGCAGTCAGTGTTGGCTTTCGCGACACAGTACAGCACCTGATCACTGCCTGTGTCTTCGGCCCGTAACAGGGTATTGCCCTGCCGCACTTCACCATTTTTCAGACGGCCGGCGCAGCGGCCGCAGTTGCCGTTGCGACAGGCTTTCGGAAAGCCGAAGCCGGCACGCAGCCCGGCTTCGAGAATGGTTTCGCCGGCACTGGCGACAAAGCTGCCTTTGCTGCCAACCCGGATTTCCGCCATGGCGAACTCAGTAGCGCTCGACGCCGCGCGCCGTACCCATCAGCACCACGTCGGCAGGGCGCCGGGCGAACAGTCCGTTGGTAACCACACCAACGATGTTGTTGATCTGCTCTTCCAGATGAATCGGCCGGGAGATGTCGAGGTTGTAGACGTCGAGAATGATATTGCCATTGTCGGTGACGAAACCGTCACGATACTTCGGCTGGCCGCCCATGGCGGTGAGTTTGCGACCGACATAACCGCGTGCCATCGGAATCACTTCCACCGGCAGGGGAAACTGGCCGAGACGTTTGACCTTTTTCGATTCGTCGACGATGCAGATAAACTTGTCCGCCACAGCGGCAACGATCTTCTCGCGGGTCAGTGCGCCGCCGCCGCCCTTGATCATCTCGCGGTGTTCGTTGACCTCGTCGGCGCCATCGACGTAGACCGGAATCTGGCCCACCTCGTTGAGGCCGAACAGGGGGATGCCATGGCCTTTCAGGCGCGCCGCCGAGGCCTCGCTGCTGGCCACGGCGCCACGGATATCGCCCTTGATGGTGGCCAGCGCATCGATAAAGTAGTTGGCTGTGCTGCCGGTGCCGACGCCGACGATGCCGCCCTCGGGCACATAGCCAAGCGCCGCTTCCGCCACCGCTTTCTTCAGAGTTTCCTTGTCCATGCTGTTTCCCCGTGTCAGAGCCGGCGATTATAGGCTGATCCATGGCGTTTTGCCGCCCGGCTGCGTACCATCCGATCAATCTTGTGTGTCGGAAACCCCATGTCAGACCGTTCCCTGCTTGATCAGTATGTGCGCCGTATTCTGGAAGCCCGTGTCTATGACGTTGCCGTCGAGACACCGATTCACGCAGCGCCGCTGATTTCCCGTCGTCTCGGCAACACGGTGTTGCTGAAGCGCGAGGACCTGCAGCCGGTCTATTCGTTCAAGTGCCGCGGTGCCTATAACCGCATGGCCGAGCTGAACGAAGAGCAGCGTGCTCGCGGCGTGATCTGTGCCTCCGCGGGTAACCATGCCCAGGGCATGGCGCTGGGAGCAAAATATCTGGGTATGAAGGCGGTGATCGTGATGCCGCGCACCACCCCTGAGATCAAGGTGCGGGCGGTGCGAGAGCACGGTGCCCGCGTGGTTCTGCATGGCGATACGTTTGATGATGCCCTGCTGCACGCCCGCGAACTGGAAGAAAAGGAAGGCCTGACCTTCGTTCATCCCTATGACGAGCCGGCGGTGATTGCCGGCCAGGGCACGGTCGGCATGGAAATTTTGCGCCAGCACGGCGGCCCGCTGGATGCGATCTTTATTCCGGTCGGTGGCGGCGGCCTCGCCGCCGGTGTTGCCGCCTGGGTCAAATACCTGCGCCCGGAAATTCGCATCGTCTGCGTCGAGCCGGAAGATGCTGCCTGCCTGAAAGTGGCGATGGAGAAAGGCCGGCGCGAAGTGCTCAAGGAAGTGGGTCTGTTTGCCGATGGCGTCGCGGTGAAGCAGATCGGCAAGGAAACCTTCAAGGTGCTGAAGCACTACTGCGATGAAGTGATTACCGCCAACACCGATGAGATGTGTGCGGCGATCAAGGACACCTTCGAGGATACCCGGGCGGTAGTCGAGCCGGCTGGCGCACTGGCGCTGGCTGGTCTGAAAAACTGGGTGGCCAAACATGGTGCCGAGGGCAAAACCCTGCTGGCAATCCAGAGTGGTGCCAACGTCAACTTCGACCGGCTGCGGCATATCTCCGAGCGGGCCGAGCTGGGTGAGCAGCGCGAAGCTATTCTGGCGGTGACCATCCCCGAGCGGCCGGGCGCGTTCCGCCAGTTCTGTCAGGCGATCGGCAAGCGCGCGGTCACCGAGTTCAACTACCGCTACAACGATCCGAAGCAGGCGAATATTTTTGTCGGCGTGCAAACGCGCCCTGGCGGCGCTGACTTGCAACCGCTGCTGGAGTCATTGCGCGACAAGGGTTATCCGGTCGAAGACATGACCGGCAATGAAATGGCCAAGCTGCACATCCGCCATATGGTCGGCGGGCCGTCGCCGCGCAATGAACTGGCTGAGCTGTTGTTCCGGGTCGAGTTTCCGGAACGCCCCGGCGCCCTGATGACTTTCCTGCTGGCGCTCGGCACACGCTGGAACATCAGCCTGTTCCACTACCGCAACCACGGCGCAGCCTATGGCCGCGTGCTGGTGGGTTTTCATGTTCGCAGCGGTGATCAAGCCGCTTTGCGCCAGGATCTGAAACAGGTCGCCTATCCGATGGTTGAAGAGACCGAGAATCCGGCCTATCGGCGCTTCCTTGCCTGACTGGAATGGTGGCGGTTCAGATACTGTTCATATGGGCAGTTATCCACAGAACCTCATCAGAAATTTGTGATTCGCGTCGTAACTTATTGACTTTCTGTCCAGAAGTGGTCATTTTTTGAACTGCTTCGCATTCTGTAGACAATCTTCGGCCTAAAGTGGCGATCCTTGTGAATCTTTCGTGATGTCTTTGTTTCGGGGTAGCTGGAAATGAATAACAAGAAGCCGGATGCTCTGCTGATTCTGGCCGTACTGTTCGCTGCGGGGGTATTGTTCAGTGCCATCAGCCACGGTGGTGGCGAAGGTCGCAGCGATACACTGGCGGGCTATCAGGGACAGGTTGCCCCCATTCTCAGCCGCTGATCCTGCACATTTCTAATCCGTGATGATTTCGTCCAGGGGTTGATCCCAGGGCGCAACCGGTAACTTATCGATCTTCTGGAAGTAGTGGGCCACGCCGGTGAGGTGTGGCCTTTTTGGTTGGCGCTGCAGCGCCGCCAGTGCCCGGTCATAAAACCCGCCACCCATTCCCAGTCTGTTTCCCTCGGTATCGAAGGCCACCAGCGGCAGCAACAGCATGTCCAGTCGCCAGAGCGGTGTCAGATGACGCCCATGTATAGCGGGCTCGCCAATGCCGTAGCGGTTCGGTATCAGCGGTTCGCCCGGTATCCAGCGCACGAAGTGCAGCACCGCATCCGCATGTTTCGGCAGTACCGGCAAATACAGGACGCGTCTGGCGTTATCGGCACCAAGCAATGCTGGCAGGGGGTCCAGCTCGCCGTCGGCGGCCAGATACAGACCGATATGCCGGGCACGGCGAAAAGTCAGGGAGCTGGAAAGTCGGCTGGCGAAACGCTGGCTGGCGGCCAGCTGTCCGGCGCGGCTCAGTGCCTGACGGCGCCGGCGTATGTCGCGGCGCAATTGCTGGCGAAGTTGCCGGTCATCAGCGGTGAGGGTCATCAGGCTGGCCCGTGTCCCGGGCATCCGGCCCGGTGTTCTGGATTAAAGGTGTTCCCCGATCGTGCCGCTGCTGGCCTGGTCCTTGAACCCAAAGGTTCAAGGTGGAGACGGCAAATGGAACGTCAGGCTTTCCGCCGCAGCGGACATGCACACAGTGCCACTGTGTTCGTCCCCGGGGTATAAAACATCGGCTCAGGGACATAGCCTCGCTGGCGAGCACACCAGGGAACACCGAGGCCAGTATAGCGCAGAGCGGTGAGGATTGAGACAAGTCCGATGGGGACGGAATCAGATTTCGCGCAGTGCCGATAATTCGGCTTCGACTCGCTCAAGCAAACGGCCGACACGGTTGCCGCCGTCCTGTTGCTGAGACAGCTGGCCATTGGCCAGCAGCAGCTCGTGGGCAAGGTTCAGTGCGGCCATCACGGCGATGCGTTCCAGCCCGAGCACATTGGAGGCACGGATCTCGCGCATCTTGTCGTCAAGGAAACGGGCAGCGCGGATCAGGTTTTCCTTTTCCTCAGGCGGGCAGCCGACCCGGAATTCCTTGTCGAGCAGATGGACGACCACCGACGAGGCTTCGCTCATGGCTCCTGCTCCAGTGATTTGAGGCGGGAAATAATGGCCTCGACTTTTGATTTGGCGACATCATTTTTTTTCAGCAGGTCAGCGCGTTCTTCCACGAGCTTGTGCTCCCGCACCTGGAGAGCCTGATTCTCACGGCGCAACCGGGCACTGATGCTCACCAGTTCCTCGATACGCTGTTCAAGTTGTTGCAGCTGCTGTTCCGTGGTCATGGCAAATGGCAAGCTGTTCGCCTATGGTTATTGTCCCGCGGAGATATCCCCCGACACCTGACTATAGACAGGGGTTTGCGGCCGGTCAACGCGGATTCTGCTTTGCTGCCAGACAGTTAGCGACCTTTTCCACATTTTTTATCAAGTGCGACCATGACTGATAGTGATTCTGACCTGTTTCATCCACTGGCCGAGGCCCTGAGCCACGCCGGTGTGCGCCACAGTCCGTCCGAGCTGCATGGCGTGATTTGCGGCCTGCTCAGCACCGGCATCGAAACCGAAGCGCCGGCCCTGCTCGGGGTGTTGGCCAGCCATGCCGGGGTGACGGAAGGCTGGCCGGAGCGAGCCGCTGATCTGCTGGTGAGCCTGCGGGATCAGGCAGTGCTGGCATTCGACGGCGACGGTCTGGATCTGGCTTTGTTACTGCCCGATGATGACGAAGATCTCGCTTTGCGGGTTGCCGCACTGGCACAGTGGTGTGAGGGCTTCCTTACCGGCTTTGGCACCGGCTCTGCCGGGGTCAAGGATGCCGGGCTGGCGCCGGCGCTGCAGGAAGCGATTGCCGATCTGGCCGCAGTCAGTCAGGTGGATGTCCCGGACAGCGATGGCGAGGAACAAGAGGCGTTACTGTCTCAGGTGACAGAGCATTGCCGCATGGCGGCGCTGATGGTCTTTACCGAATGGCAACTCAAGGCCCGTCAGCCTGACAAGCAGTCCGCCCCCGTGACCCGGCACTGAGCCCCTTGAGCAGATGTGAGGTAGTACAGCGATGATCTCCCGTCAGGAATTTGCCCGTCGCCGCCGCGAGCTGATGGACAACATGGAAGAGAACAGCATCGCCATTTTGCCGGCGGCGCCGGAGCGGCGTCGTAACCGCGATATTGATCATATGTACCGGCAAGACAGCGACTTCTGGTATCTGTCCGGCTTTCCCGAGCCGGAGGCGGTCATGGCGCTGATCCCGGGTCGCGAGCATGGCGAGTTTGTCCTGTTCTGCCGTGAGCGTAATCGGGAGATGGAAACCTGGCACGGCTATCGCAGTGGCCCGGAAGGGGCGGTCAGCGATTATGGTGCCGACGATGCCTTCCCGATTTCTGATATTGATGAAATCCTGCCCGGCCTGATTGAGGGGCGTGATCGTGTCTATTACGACATGGGGCGCGATACCGATTTTGATCGCCAGGTGATGAGCTGGGTTAACAGCATTCGTGCCAAGGTGCGCAGTGGCGCCCATCCGCCGGGCGAATTTCTTGCCCTGACGCATCTGCTGCACGACCAGCGATTGTTCAAGACCGCAGCGGAAATGAAGGTCATGCGGCGTGCCGGTGAGATTGCCGCAGCAGGTCATGTCCGTGCCATGCGGGCGGTGGCGCCGGGCATGTACGAATACCAGCTCGAAGCCGAATACCTGCACGAGTTCATGCGTCACGGTGCCCGGTCGCCGGCCTATCCGACTATTGTCGGTGGCGGTCGCAACGGCTGCATCCTGCATTACATCAATAATGACCAGAAACTGAAGGACGGTGATCTGGTGCTGGTTGACGCCGGGGCGGAGTACGAATGCTACGCCTCGGATATCACTCGCACCTTTCCGGTGAACGGAAAATTCTCGGCGGAGCAGCAGGCGGTTTATGAAGTGGTGCTGGCATCGCAGCTGGCGGCCATTGACCGGGTCCGGCCAGCCCGGCACTGGAATGATCCGCACGAAGCCGCCGTGCAGGTGTTGACGCAGGGCATGAAGGATCTCGGTCTGCTCAAAGGTGAAGTCAGCGAACTGATCGAGCAGGAAGCCTACCGGCGTTTCTATATGCATCGTACCGGCCACTGGCTCGGTCTTGATGTGCATGATGTTGGCGACTACAAGGTCCATGACGAATGGCGTGTGCTGGAGCCCGGCATGGTGATGACGGTGGAGCCGGGGATTTATATCGCTCCGGACGATGACACCGTTGCAGCAAAATGGCGCGGCATCGGTATCCGCATCGAGGATGATGTGGCGGTGACCCGCAAGGGGCATGAAGTTTTCACCAACGATGTACCGAAATCGGTTGCCGACATCGAAAAGCTGATGAAGAAGAAAAAGCGTGCCGCCTGAGATCGATATTGTCATCGTTGGCGGCGGCATGGCCGGCGGTATGCTGGCAGCGTCGCTGGCAGAGCAGCCGCTGAATATCGTTTTGCTGGATGCGGCGGTGGCGCCACAGTTTCCGCAGGGCGAACCGGCATTGCGGGTTTCCGCACTGACCGAGACCAGTGAAAACCTGTTGCAACGAGCGCAAGTGTGGCCGCTGATGCCGGCGGATCGCCTGCAACCCTATGCGCGAATGGAGGTGCGTGACGGTGACGGTACCGGCGCAGTGCATTTCAGTGCAGCAGATGCAGACGCCAGCCATTTGGGCACGCTGGTGGAAAACGATGCAGTGGTTGCTGCACTTTATCAGCGCTGTTTGAGCCTGCCTCGTGTTCAGTGGCGTAACGGTTGTCGGGTCAGTGAAATTGCTCGCGGCGATGGCGCCTGGCAGATTACCCTCAGTGATGGTGAAGTTCTGCAAACACGTCTGCTGGTCGGTGCTGATGGCGCCCGTTCCATGGTACGCAGTGCCGCGGGGTTGCAAGCGCAGCCCCGCGACACTGGCCATGTGGCCATTGTCGCGACACTGAAAACCGGGCTGCCACATCAGCGCTGTGCCCGTCAGGCCTTTCTTGATAGCGGCCCGGTGGCGCTGTTGCCGCTTTATGGTGATGGCCACAATTGTTCGCTGGTCTGGTCGTTGTGGCCGGAGCGAGCACAACAACTACTGCAGCTTTCGGCGGCGGAATTTTCCCGTGAGCTGACGCAGGCAACCCAGTCCTGGCTCGGTGATATCAGTCTTGCCAGTGAGCGTCTGGCGTTTCCTATTCATGATCTGCATGCCGGAAATTATGTTGCCGATAACGTCGCCTTGATTGGTGATGCAGCGCATGTGGTTCATCCGCTGGCCGGGCAGGGTATCAATCTTGGCCTGCTTGATGCTGCGGTGCTGGCCGAGGAAATTTGCCGGGCGCTGGCAGCAGGCAGGCAGTGGTATTCACTGCCGTTGTTACAGCGTTACCAGCGCCGTCGTCGTGGCCACAACGCCATGGTGGTATCCGCCATGCGCGGCTTCAAAGTGCTGTTCGAGCAGCGTTCTCCGATGCTGCGGTTTGTTCGCAATGCCGGCCTGTCGATGGTTGACCGGCATCATCTTTTCAAGGGGCTGCTGGCGCGGCAAGCCCTTGGTCGCTTTGACGACGCTCCTTCGATCTGAACTCGGAAGGCCGATGCGACCTGCCCACCATAAATAAACGCTTTCGCGGGAAAAGTTTCACACTCTTATGACACTGCCATCACAGCTGCCTCACAGTTATGTCGCAGTTTTGTATTTTATTATTTTTTCTATGTGCAATTGACCGTTCATTGACGGGGGCGGGTCAACATTGCAGCTCTTCTTGATGGATTTTCATCACAACAGTCTGGAGGTGTGCAATGGCAAGGCGGAAAAAGTGGTTGTCAGTAGGTGCTGTGTTGGCGGCGACGTTTCTTTCAGCATGTGGAGGAGACAGCAACACGCCACGATCAGAGCTGAGAGTGATTCATGCCGCCGGTAACGCGCCAGCGGTGAACGTGAACGCCAACGGCGGGCCGCTTTCTGCGGTACAGGGACTGGAATATGGGCAGGCAACATCAAAGCTCTCTCTGCGAGCTGCCAGCTACTCGGTTTCTGTTGACGGTGTGCTTCCGGGCGATCAGGTCAGTGAAGTGGTTGCGCCTGTTGATCTGGCACTGGATCGCGGTGAGAGCACGACTGTCGTGGCGATTGGCAATCTGGGCGAAGTCGGTGACACCGCGTTCGGTCCGGAAGTAATTGTTACCCCGAAGGCATCTGTAGCAAACACCGAGACTCGGGTTCAGGTGGTGCATGCGTCTGCGGCTGCGGAGACAGCACTGCCCGGTGGCGTCAGTGTTTATGTGACTGCTCCGGGTGCGGACCTTGCATCGGCGACAGCGCTGGTGACCTTCAACTTGCGAGATTACACCGAGGCGTTAACGGTGCCCGCCGGTCAATATCAGATTCGCGTGACACCGGCGGCAAGCACCACGCCGGTGTTTGATTCCGGCGAGATTACCTTGCCCGGCGGCGCCGATCTTATGGTGCTGGCGATTGACAGCTACGGCCCGGGTTCGCCGGTGAAGCTGCTGGTATCGACCGGCGATGCCAGCGCTGATTTTACCCTGACGGATGTTGATGCGAACACCGATTTACGGGTAGTGCATGCGGCATCCGGTGTTGGTGCAGCGGAAGTGTTCGCAACCGCCGACAGCATCATGCTGGCGACCACCGAAGTGATTGATGCTTTTGATTATCGCAGCAGCGAGAACCTTGCTGATCTGACGCCGGCTGCGGATTATGCCTTCGCGGTGAATGCAGATGGCGGCGGAGCCGTCGGCGCGCCGATCAGTGCCAGCGATATCACGCTTGCCGGGGGCTCGGCCTATACCGCACTGGCGGCGGGGGATCTGCCGGCGATGGGCGATCCCGACCTGACCCTGCTACTGGCCGAAGATGATCGCCGTAGTATTGCTACCGAGGCCAGAGTGCGCGCGATTCATGCCGCATCACTGGCCGGCACCGTTGCCGTATTCATTACCCCGGCCGGCGATGAGACGGTGGCCAGTATCGAGATGGGTGAAGTGACCCCGACCTTGCCGGTATTCGAATACCAGAGCATTACCGACTACATCGGTCTGGCGGCGGGCAGTTATGACGTTCGGGTTGCGGTGCCGGGTGCTGGCGGCCAGTACACTGTGGCCATTGATCAGGCAGGTGTGGCGCTGGCAGAGGGCGATATTGTCACTCTGGTGGCAACCAACCCGGCAGCGGCAGGCCAGGAATTTGCCTTTGTTGTACTGAGCGATTAATTCGCTGTGTCACCGGAGGGCCGGCTTGCGCCATGCGTGGGCCGGCCTTTTTATTGACGCCGGTCAGCGCGGCTGGCCGGATCGTTCTTCACACTCGGCCCACTTGTATTTCCCCGGCACATCAAGATAATGAGAACCATTATTATTCTTGTTGGCCTTTGGTGGAGCTGATTATGCGATTTACCCTGCGCCTTGTTTCTGTGTCATTGCTGGCTGGTTGGCTGGCCGCCTGTTCCGAATCGCCGAAAGATCCGGAAGTGGTGGTTTATACCTCCCGCAAGGATCACCTGATTCGTCCCGTTTTTGATCTCTATACCCGGGAGACCGGGGTCAAGGTTCGCTATACCACTGATGACGATGGCGCCCTGATTACCCGGCTGGCAGCCGAAGGCAGCAACAGCCCGGCGGATCTGCTGATTACGGTGGATGCCGGTAACCTCTGGCAGGCCACCAAGCAGGGTCTGTTTCAGGCGGTGGAGTCGGATGTGCTGACGGCAAATGTGCCGGCCAATCTGCGCGATGGGGAAAATCGCTGGTTTGGCCAGACCGTGCGGGCCCGGACCATGGTGTACAGCACCGAGCGTGTGCAACCGGAGCAGCTGAGCAGTTACGAAGCGCTGGCGGAGCCGGCCTGGAAGGGGCGTTTGTGCCTGCGGACCTCGAAGAAGGTCTATAACCAGTCACTGGTCGCCACTCTGATCGAGCGTCATGGCGAGGAAAAGGCTGAAGCTATCGTTCGTGGCTGGGTCGATAATCTGGCCACGGATGTGTTCTCCAACGACACCGCGCTGATTGAGGCGATTGCAGCCGGTCAGTGCGACGTCGGCATCGTCAATACCTACTACTTCGGCCGGCTGATCGTCGAGAAGCCGGAGGCGCCGGTGGCCCTGTTCTGGGCCAATCAGGACAGCAGTGGCGTACACATCAATATCTCCGGTGTTGGCCTGACTGCGCATGCGCCGAATCGGGAGCAGGCCATCAAGCTGATGGAATGGATGTCGACAGAGGCGCCGCAGCAACTGCTGGCCCAGCAGAATATGGAGTACCCGGTGAATCCGGCAGTGCAGCCCACCGGCGTGGTCACCGCCTGGGGGGAGTTCCGCGCTGACGATCTGAACGTGGCCGTGGCTGGCCAGCGCCAGGTGGAAGCCGTCAAGCTGATGGACCGTGCCGGTTACCGTTAAGGCCGGTTTGAGAGTCTGCACCCGCTTGGGCGGGTGTAGTGGCGTGTGGAGTCGTGAGTGTCAGTTCTGACCTGGTCGTCGCCGCTGTTGAGGATTCCGCGGCCGGATCCGCTCATCGCTATCGCTGTGCTGCTGGCAGTGGCGGTGCTGTTGCCGATTGCGGTGCTCGGCCTTTCATGGTTGGGAGACGAGTCGGAAGTCTGGCGTCATCTGGCCGATACGGTACTGCTCAGCCTGCTTGGCAATACCTTGTTGCTGGTGGCAGGTGTTGGCGCCGGCGTGTTGTTGCTCGGTGTCAGCCTGGCCTGGATGACAGCAACGCTGGAGTTTCCCGGGCGCCGCTTTTTTGATTGGGCCTTGTTGTTGCCATTGGCGGTGCCGGCCTATGTGCTGGCGTTTGTGGCGCTTGATCTGCTCGATTTTTCCGGCCCGCTACAATCCATTCTGCGTGACCAGGTTGCCGGCTTTCACGGCGCCAGTGCTCGCAAGCCGGTGCTGGTGATTATTACCCTGTCGCTGGTGCTGTATCCGTACGTTTATATGCTGGCGCGGGTGGCATTTCGCGCTCAGGGGCGAACCCTGATGGAGCAGGCACGTATCCTCGGGCTTTCCCCGGCGGCTGCATTCTGGCGGGTGGCGTTACCCATGGCGCGCCCTGCCATTGCCGCAGGCCTGGCACTGGCACTGATGGAAACACTGGCGGATTTTGGCGCCGTATCGGTGTTCAATTTCGATACCTTTACCACAGCTATCTACAAGAGCTGGTACGGTTTTTACAACCTGAATGCCGCTGCCCAGCTGGCATCGCTGTTGTTGTTTTTCGTACTGGTCAGTCTGTTTGTAGAGCGTGCCGGTCGCGGTCGCGCCAGCTATGAACAGCAGAGCGCAAGAAAGCTGAAGCGGGTGCGGCCGCGATTCGCCCGGCGCTGGCTGCTGTTTTGCTATGCCGCCGCGATCTTTCTGTTCGCCTTTGCCATTCCGGTGGCGCGGTTGCTGTTCTGGGTGCTGGATACCGGTGCCCGGGATTTTGATTCACGCTACTGGGGGCTGGTCTGGCATACCCTGCTGCTGGGGGGTGGCGCTGCCATCGTCACCGTGGTGACAGCCATTTTTCTTGGCTATGTACGACGTACCCGCCAGCATTGGCTGAGTGCGCTGGCCGTCCGTGGTGCAACAGTCGGTTATGCCATGCCGGGATCAGTGCTGGCGGTGGGCATTATGCTGAGCTTCGCAGCAATTGATCGTTGGCTGGATCTGCAGTTTGGCACCGGCGCGTTCATGATTGGCGGCCTGTTCGCCCTTGTTCTGGCTTATGCGGTCAGGTTTCTTGCTGTTGCCTATGGCCCGGTCGAGGCGGCATTCGAGCGCATTCGTCCGCGTATTCTTGAAGCGGCCAGAACGTTGGGGGCGACCCCGGCAGAAACAGTACGCCGGGTATGGTTGCCGCTACTGACGCCGGGGGTATTGTCGGCGCTGCTGCTGGTGCTTATTGATGTCATGAAGGAGATGCCAGCAACGCTACTGCTGCGGCCTTTCGGTTGGGACACACTGGCGGTGCGGATTTTTGAAATGACATCGGAAGGCGAATGGTCTCGGGCTGCATTGCCGGCATTGACACTGGTCATTGTCGGGCTGTTGCCGGTCTATCTGCTGATGAAACGTACTCGCTGATCAAGCGACATCGGCGAGTGTCCGGATATTCCGAGGCCTGAAGCAGTAGCCGGCCCGGCCGGTGGCCTGCCCCGGCTGCCAGGGCTGGCCGTGAACGGCCGCCGTTGCCATGACCGGGGCCGGCATTCGATGTAGAATGCCGGCCTCAATCGGTTACCGGCAGACAGGCTCCCATGGGTCATCGCACTCCTCTTTATGACGCCCATCTGGCCGCAGGCGGCAGGATGGTGGATTTCGGCGGCTGGGACATGCCGATCCACTATGGCTCGCAGCTGGACGAGCACCATCAGGTACGCCGCGAAGCCGGCATGTTTGATGTCTCGCACATGACCGTGGTCGATGTCTCTGGTGCCGGGGCTCGCGACTACCTGCGTCACCTGCTGGCCAACGATGTTGATCGCCTGACAGTTGGTCGTGCCCTGTATTCCGGCATGCTCAATGCACGGGGTGGGGTGGTCGATGACCTGATCGTTTACCGCCGTGCTAATGACTACCGGCTGGTGGTGAACTGTTCCACCCGTGAGAAAGATCTGGCCTGGATGAACAATCAGGCTGCCGGGTTTGATGTTCGCATCAGCGAGCAGCCGACGCTGGCGATGATTGCCCTTCAGGGGCCGAAAGCACTCGACATGGCGCGCTCGCTGATGCCGGCGGCGGACAGGTTGATGACGCTGAAGCCGTTTCATTTTGTTGAAAGCGGCAACTGGTTGCTGGCGCGCACCGGCTATACCGGTGAAGACGGCGCGGAAATCATTTTGCCCGGCAACAAGGCGGCGACCTTCTGGCAGGATCTGCACGCCGCCGGTATCAAACCCTGTGGTCTTGGCGCCCGTGACACCCTGCGTCTGGAAGCCGGCATGAATCTGTACGGCAATGACATGGACGAAACCATCTCGCCGCTGGAAGCGAACATGGGCTGGACGCTGGTATTCAACGATCGTGATTTTGTCGGTCGCGCTGCACTTGAGGCACAAAAGGCGGCGGGTCATGCCGAGCTGGTCGGTCTGGTGATGGCAGAAAAAGGCGTGCTGCGCGCCCA